>JASEJL010000003.1 GCA_030016465.1 Patescibacteria group bacterium
CAAGGGAGGAATCTATCTAAAATCAGGATTTTTGGCTAATTTTGGCTAAAATTCACTAGCCAACTCTGTCTTCTTTTTACAATTTTTAAAGAAATTGACCTTGGTTCCTGAATTTCAACCCTTTTCTTATTCAATTTAGAGTTTCCGATACAAGAAACATGAATTATCCTGGCATTACCAAAATGCCGAAGAGCTTCTTTCAAATACTCGGCGCTGTCTGTTATACCCTTCTGGCACATTTCATCGGCAATTTTCCCCATAATATTAACTCCTGTGATGCCGGATATTGCATTGGTAATTGAATGCAGAACCGCGTCCGTATCGCTGTTTCCCTGAAGCGGAACATCTCCTTCAAAAATAACTCCCCCAATATCAGTTTCTTGGATTTATTAAAAAAGTCGAATCGATGACTATCTTGCCCTAAACCGACTTTGATTGTTTGATTTTTTTGTTCTTTCCCATTAAGGTTTCACCTTTACTAAATTCTTCTTTTAATTAAATAATTAACGCAATCTTCTAATTTCTCTTTTGCTTTTGACTCAGGTAATAATTTCTCGGCCTCCTGCCAACTTTTTTCAATAATCTCTCGGGCCACTTTTCTGGCATATTCTATACTACCATATTTTTTGATGATTTCAATTGCCTCTTTTCTTTCTTCTAAATCATCGGTATGTTTATCTAAAATTTCCAATAATCTTTTTTTATCTTTTTGGTTGGCTTTTTCCAAAGTATGAATGACCATTAAAGTTCTTTTACCCTCTTTAATGTCGTTACCAAAACTCTTGCCGAATTTTGCTCTTTCTTTTCCCTCAAGGGTTATATCTAAAATGTCATCTTGAATCTGGAAAGCAATTCCAATAGCTTCAGCTATTTGACCAACTTTTTCTGCCAGCTGATTATCTTTCTCTGAAAGAACAACCGCTAATTTTGCTGCCATCCTTGAAAGACAACCGGTTTTAAAAGCGCACATTTGAAGATATTCTTTTTCCTTAATTTTCTTAGCCTTCCCTTTATGCCAGTAAATATCCGTTCCCTGGCCAAGATGAATGTTAATCATCTCTTGAATATAAGTTTCATAAGCTCGGCATATCACCTCGGGTTTAAATTTCTTTTTGTTTTTAATTAAAGTTATTAAAGGCAAAAAGTAAAAAAAATTTCCAGCATTGATGGCAACATCAGTCCCAAAAATTCTATGCAGACAGGGCTTTCCTCTTCTCAGTTCGCTATCGTCTTCTTGATCATCAATTATAATACTTCCTTCATGGCAAAGCTCAGGAATGATTAAAAAGTCTTTGATTTTTTTAAGATTGCCGCCAATGGCTTGAGTAATCAATAAAAATAAAACTGGCCGCCATCTTTTTCCACCCCGGGACAAAAATTCCTGAGCAGGTTTAATCAGAACTTCCTGGGCCGCTTTTTGACTATAAAAATAACGAGATTTTCCAAAAGTATAATCAAGCCATTTCTTGGTTGCCTTTTTGGGAAGATATTTTTCAATAATTTTATCAATTTCCGGCCTCTGTTTTTCTAAATATTCTTCTATTTTGGTTCGATTAATCATAATTTAGTTTGGGAGGCGAGTGTAGTTTCTATAAACAAAAAGAAGTTTGAGAAATTTAAAAATATTTTTTCTTAAATTTGGCTTTAATAAAAATTTGGGAAAAACTGAGAAATTTTTTAAATAAAAAATGTCTCCGTCGGCCTTTTCTAAAATTTCTCCAATTTCGTTTAAGGTTGGGTTGTCAAATGAATAGAAAATTTTCTGAGCTGAAAATAAATCCCGGTTAAAACAAGAAAGAAATTTAATTTTTGAAGGATAGGAATTGACATTTTTAGAAAGAATGGATTTGGCGGCCTGCTCTCCGGCAATCATGGCATTGCCAATCCCACCGCCAGAAATGGGGTCTACCATGGCGCCGGCATCACCAACCAGCAGAGCATTATCCTTAACCAATTTTATTGGTTTTTTCCCCCAGGGAATAATACCACTAATATTTTTTAAAAATTTGTAATTCCCTAATTCTTTTTTAATGGTCTTTTCCATAAAATCTTTAAATTGGGCTTTAAGATCAGTTTTTCCTCCTGAACCCAAACCGATATTGGCTGTATTTTTTGATTTGGGGAAAATCCAGGCATAACCTAGGGGGAATCTTTCTTGATCAAAATAAATTTTTATTGTTGAACAATCAACTTCTTTTTCCACTTCAACTAAATATTCTAAACAGGGATAAACTGCCACTTCTTCTTGAAAAACTTTTCTCCTGACAATGGAAAGGGGACCGTCAGCGCCAATTAGATATTTTGATCTAAAGGTTTCGTTATTTTGGGTTTTGACCTGCCAAATCTCGCCTTCTTTCTCAATCTCAGTTACTCTTTTTTGAAGTCGAATTTCTGCTCGGCAGATACCAGCCAAAAATTTCTCAAAGTTTACTCTGTCTAAAATATAACCTCCGTTTTTAACTCTTAGGTTAATTACTTTCTCGTTTGGCAAAATTATTTGGGTATTATCAATGGTAGCGGAAATCCAGTTTGGGTTAGGCTGAATGCCCAATCTGTCTAAAAATTTTTTTGCCAATCCTTCGGCACATTGAACAGGTAAACCAATTTCCTCTTTTTGGTCTAGAATCAAAGCGTCATCCAAGTATCTTCCAGCAGTCAAACCACCAGGACCTGCCCCAACAATAATTGTTTCAAAGATTCTTTCCATAATTTTTCATTATTTTAACAACTAAAGCAGTAGTCAATTCCTTGCACATAGGCAAAACTCACCATGGCTAGATGGTGGCTATTATTATGGTAACGTAAGAAAAAATTGGATAATAGGTGTCTATTATTGGATAACTCTTTTTAAATAAAAAGAGGGGGAGGAAAAAGATGGTTAAAATTAAAAAGAGAGATAAAAATTTTTGAGAAAGTAGAAAAAAAGGAGGAAAGAGAACTAAGGGATAAAAAAAAGCCAGATATCTCAAGAAATTTGCCGAATTTTTATAGCCCAAAAAACAAACGGTGGTCTGCAGGCCGGCCCGTAAATCCGATTGATAATCTTCCAAATGGTTTCTCATTTCCAGCATGGCTGATAAATAAAAAGTGGAAAAAGCAATCAAATAATGAAATAAGGTTAATTTTGGGCTAAAAATTAAAAGGGGGAAAATAAAAATCAGGGCGCCGGCGAAAAGACCATGAGAAATTAAATCTAAAAAGGGTTTTGATTTCATTCTCAGAGGGGGGGCGGAATAAAAAAAACCAATTAAACTAGCTAACAAAACAAATAAAAAAACTTTTAACCCAAAAAAGGCTGATAAAGATAAGCCTAAGATGGCGGGGGAAATTGAAAAAAGGAAATTTTTTTTATTTTGAACTAAAAGGTTGATTGTTTCTCCCTTCTCTCTATCTTCTTTAACATCAAAAAAATTATTGACCGAAAAACCAAAAGCTAAAAGCAAAACACCAATGATTAAAAAAAGAACAATGTCTAAAATAGGAAATAAAAAGCCCTTGGCAATAACAAATCCAAAAACGCCCAAGCCAAAATAAGCCCGCCAATCCTTTATTCGATAATACTTAAGAAAGGATTTTAAATTTATTTTCATTTATTTTATAGCTTAAACTACTTCCTGGGCCCTGCATGATGCTTGTTCTGCCAAGAATTATTCCCCAGTCTTTGCCGTAAATTAAAATTATTTTGTTGTCTCTTTTTAAAAGAGTGTTTTTCTTTAGAAAATTTAAAATCTTTTCAATCTCTATGTCAATCTAAAGTATTGTGCTTCAAATTAAATCGGAAAATATTAACTCCTTTCTCAATCAAATTCTCAATTCTTTCTTTTTTCTGGCAAGCCGGTCCCAAGGTGGCAATAATTTTAGTTAAAGGCAGTATAAAAAACTAAATGGCTAAACCGCCGTCAATATTAACCACTTCGCCGGTAATAAAGCTAGCTTCTTCTGAGGCTAAAAAAGCAACCAGATTGGCTACTTCCTCTGGTTGGCCAAAGCGAGAAAGAGCGGTCAGCTTCAAAACCATTTGTTTTATTTCCTGGGGTAAATTTTCAGTTAACTTCGTCTCAATAAAACCGGGAGCAACGGCATTAACTGTTACCCCAAATCTGCCAACCTCTTTGGCTAAGGATTTGGTAAAACCGATAATGCCGGCTTTGGCAGCGGCATAATTTGTCTGGCCAAAATTCCCCCTTTCTCCAACCAAAGAAGAAATACTAATAATTTTCCCCTGATTAGCAATAATTAGAGGCAAGGCAGCTTTGGTACAATTAAAAACTCCGGTTAAATCAATATCAATTACTTTCTGCCATTCCTCTTTGGTCATTTTAGCTAAAGTTCGGTCAGCGCAAATTCCAGCATTATTAACCAAAACATCCAACCTGCCAAATTCTTTCTGAATATCTTCAACCATCTTCTCCACCTCCTCTAACTTTGAAACATCGGCAAAAAAATATTTGGCTTCTGTCCCCAGTTTTTCAATCTCTTCTTTGATTTTCTTTAAGTTCTCCTCTTGAGAAAGAATATCGTTTAAAGCAATTTTTCCTCCCAGCAAAGCAAATTTTAAGGCAATAGACCTACCAATCCCCTGAGAAGAACCGGTTATTAAAATTACTTTGTCTCTAAACATAAGTTAAGTTTGGACAGTTTCACTTTATCCCCCTTCAGGGCTTTGGGATAATAATTTACGGTAGACAATGGCTGTTGCCAAGATTGTGGTGGGAATAGTAGCGAAAAGACCGATTAAAAAGCAAAGTATTCCCAGAAGGTTAATTCCAATCAAAATAAGAATAAAGAGAAATAGATTCCAAACACTTCCTTTGGTGATTCGCCAACTTTTCTTTAGAGATTCAATCACTCCGGCTTTTTTGTCGACGATAAAATAATCATAAAACCAAAACCTGATTCCAAGATAAATTCCCGGGATAATGAAAAGAATCATTCCCAGCAGGCAAATTAATCCATAAAGAATTCCGGCAAAGAAGGCTCTAAAAAACAATTGATACTGGGAAAATAAGTCGCCAATTTTACTTTTCAGATTATCGCAGAAATTAAGAGAAATTTTAATCAGTCCCAAACCAACAATTATTGATAATATCCAGCCAATCAAATCTACTGTAAAAGCTAAGATTGGGCTTTCTTTTATCAATCCTTTTATCAATAATTGATAAATAACATCAGGGCCAAATTGAATTACCCCAGCCAAAATTAAAAGGGCCGCAAAAAACCAGAAATCGCTTTTCATTATCTGCCAGCCAAAACGAATTGCTTCACCCTTGGAAAAATTTTTTGTTGTCATAATTTTTTAAAAATTTAATTTTATTGATTGGGCCGACCCGAAATGACTTTCCAACCTAAAGGAAGTAGTAAAGCGGCGGAAATAAGTTTTAATAAATCTCCGGGAATAAAAGGATAAAGTCCAACTGCTAAAACTTTTTTAAAACCAACGAATTTTGCCAACCATAAAAGTCCAGGAACATAAAGTAAAATATTACCAATCAGCATAGATATCATTGCTGTTTTAACTTGTCTGTCAAACCCTCTTTCACAAAGCCAGCCAACTAAATAGGCAGCCAAAATAAAGCCAATTATATAGCCAAAAGTGGGACTGAGAAGATAACTTAGTCCTCCTCCTCTCGCAAACCAAGGAAGACCGGCCAAACCCATTAAAAGATAAGTGATTTGAGATAAAGCTCCCCTTTTTGAGCCTAATAAAGCTCCACTTAGTAAAACCGCCAAGGTTTGCATGGTTATGGGAACTGCTCCTATTTCAATTTTTAATTTGGCACAAACCCCGGTGACAATGGCAAAACTCAAAACCAGAGCAATATCTTTTAATAAAGTTAAGGTTTTGTTTTCAATTCTCGGAATTATTATATCAATTAAAGTTAGATTTTTAATTTCGGCCATAAGTTTAGAAATTAATATTTTTCAGCCTCAAATTGTAATTCCTCGATCTTTCGGCCAACAATTGGAATATCTTCAATTTTAACTTTTTTCAGGCATTCTGGCAAGTTTTTTAAAAGACAAACTTCAGCAAAAACTCGATCTAAATTTAGAGAATTGAAACTGCCAAAAATTAAACCCAATTGGGCAATAAATTGATCAGGTTTTTGAACTGATCGAGCTTCGGCAATGGTCAAATATTGCGGCAAAACTTTATTTAAACTTTCAATAATTTCCTCTTCGGAATAGAGGTACTTTAGGCCAAGGCAATTTTCTTTTTTCAAAAACTTCAAAATGTTTTCGCTGGCCGAAATTTTTCCCATTTTTAAAATCGGTAGGTTGATAATTAAATCGGAATTAAAAACCTCTTCGGAAATTTCAAAAATGAAATTATCTTGGGTCTTTTTCACAAAGTTTGTTTTAGCTAAATCTAAAGGGATAATTTTATAATTCTGACAAACCTTCAGAAGTTGAGATTTTTGAGCTGAAGCTTCAATAGGAGTTTCATCAAAACTCTGGCCGACAACTTTAATATTTTCTAATCCCACTCCTTGTCCTATTAAATATTTAATTAAACTTTCTAAAAATTGAGGGCTGGTATTTTCGGCAAAATAGGGATGCCGTGGCGCAATCAGAGTAGGTAAAATTAAAACCTTTGAACCCTGATTAACATTAACTCCGCCTAACAACTCAACCACTCTTTCTATTCCTTCTAAAACATCATATTTAAGGCGCCAAATCACCACTCCAGCAGATGTAACGAGGTCTTTCCTCGTTACATGGAAGTGGTCGCCGATTTTGTATTCTTTTGTTGATTTTTGAACCCATTTATTTCCCTTTTCATCTTCCAAGAGCAAAACAAAATAAGGAACTTTTGGATGAAACATTGTCGGAATGGTTACCTTGGAAATACCAATAATTTTTATTTTTTCAGATTTTATTCTTTCCAATTCCAAAAAGCACTCCAGACAAATACCTACCGGATACTGCCAAACCTTTTGACATTTTGGACATTGATAAAACATTGTGGTATCGCAGAGTTAATCACTCGCCCTTTCCAGCCTTACGGCTGGCGCCCTACGGGCTTCGGGCTCGCTCTTTAGAAACCCTCGGTTTCTAACGTTTTCGCCTTCGACGAAAGCCTATTTTCCTACACGGGGAAACCGTAGGGTTTCCCCGACCCCCTTCCGATTTGGGGTATTATTTGCTATATATTATGATATGAAAACTTATTTTTTACCAAAGGAACTTAGACCAGAATTGAGAAAAATTTGGGGTGTTCCTTTTTTTAATGGCGAAAAAGAAGTCCTCAAAAAATTTCAGCAATTCAATAAAAAGAGGAGGTTTAAAAAAATAATTACGGTGGGCGACTATTGTTCTCTTACACTGCCTTCGGACATTAAGATTTTTGATGGAAAAATAAAAAGGGTAAAGATTAAAAAACTACCAAAATTCTCTCTCTGCTGTAGCAATCCTCCTGGAACCATTCAGAAGGAAGTCTGGCCGATTATCAAAAAGGCAATCAAAAACAAGGAAAATGTTTTTGTTGAAGGTGAAGAAGATCTTTTAGTTATTCCGACGGTTTTGCTTTCAGAAAAAAATACGGCCGTAATCTATGGCTTCCCTAACAAAGGGGTCTGCCTGATTGAAGTTTCTCCCAAAATTAAAAGAGATTTAAAAGAACTTCTTAAAAAATTTGACTGTGACTTATGACTAACTATATGACTATATGACAAAATATTATCATCGTCATTATCATAGGTCATTGTCATCGTCTTCTCAGAATATGGCAGGTGACACTGCCGCCGGTTCCGCCAATATTGTGACAGAGACCGATTTTGGGGTTACCTTTTACTTGTCTTGCTCCACAATTTCCTCTTAATTGATTAACTATTTCATAAACCTGAGCTAAACCGGTAACCGAAATTGGATGACCCTTGGCTTTCAATCCTCCTGAGGGATTAATTGGTAATTGACCATTTAAATTTACTTTGCCCGAACGAATTAACTCCGCTCCTTTCCCATTTTCAGCAAATCCTAAATCTTCATAAGAGAATAGTTCAACCGAAGTAAAGGCATCATGAACTTCGGCAACATCAATATCTTCAGGTTTAATTCTGGCTTCTTGATAGGCCTGCTCAGCTGCCAATTTAGTTGCCTGAAAATGCCAGGGTTCCTTTCTACCAAAGGTCAAGAGATAATCTGTCGCAAAACCAGAACCTAAAACTTCAATGTCAGTTTCTTCCTTTGAAAGAATAACTGCTGCTCCTCCATTAACTGATAAAGAACAATCCATTAACCGAAAAGGGAAAGCAACGATTGGTGAATTTTTTATATCTTCTAAAGAAACCTGCCTTTGATAATAATAAGCTTTGGGATTTAAAGTGGCGTTCTGATGGTTTTTATAAGCAATCAAAGCCAAATCATCCATGGTGGCGCCGTACTTTAACATATATTGCTGCCAGACCAGGGCATTTTGAACCGGGAATAACATTCCTTCTACCTGTTCAATCACTCTTTCAGCAGCTGATAATATCCAGTGAGTGGTCATCTCGCTTTTGTTATCAACCAGTTTTTCACCAGCAACAACTAAAATGTTCTTGAATTTTTCCAGTTGCAAAGCTATCCAAAGGGCTACCCCACCGCCGGCGCAAACCGAGGGCGTTTCAATAATCGGAACATTGGTCTTGAACAAATCAGAGAGCAAGGAAATTTTATGGGTTTGATGCTCCGAATAGCCGTCGCAGCTTGACATACCTGTAAAGACAATTGCCTCAATCTGAGAAATTTTCATTTTGGCATTTTCCAAAGCCTCCCTGGCTGCTTCAAAAGCAAACTGCCACCAGGGCTTTTGAGAATAATCAAATTTTGTCATCCCCACACCTTTGATAAACATATGACTATATGACTTATGACGATGACAGCGAATAAACTACATTTTTGTCATAGTCATGGATTAAAATAAGCTACCATTTGGCACAATGAAGCTTTAAGTAATAGCCAATTCGGTTAAAAATAATATGTAATAAAAAGGTTAAAATAAAAAGAGTGAGCCAGACCATTATCTCAATTTTAAAAACCGGTGTCAAGAAAATAGCCGCGCCAATGACGTAATTTGTTTGGTCAAAAGGAATAAATCTGCCACCTGGCTCCATTTTTAATCTTCTTTTAATAAAAGCAAAGAGTAAATCGCCAAAAATTGCACCGGCGGAAATTAAAAAACCGAAGAGGAAAATATTAATTTGAGAATAATCTAAAAGGGAAATTTTTTGGATAGCTGGAAATTGATAAAGATAGCTCTGGGCCAGGGCAACTAAAAAGCCAATCAAAATTCCCAAGATTGCTCCTCGCCAGGATTTATGTTTGCCGAAAATTGGCTGACCTAAAAATTTCCTCCCGAAATCAATCTCTCTATCTAAAAAATTAAAAAGATTAGCCCTTCTCGTTAAAGGTGGAGTCATATTGGCAAAGTAAGCCGGCAGAAAAAAGTAGAGACAAGATAAAATATATGTTAGAATGGTCATATGAAACCCCGTTAGAAGTCTTTAGCAGAAAAAATTTCTTAAATTTTTTCTGCAAGGCATTTAGCGGGGTATAATCAGTAACAAAGATCTGTCTAAAATTAACTTTCAGTTATATAAAGACAGACTTCTAACGGGGTGAAATGTGATTTACATTGCCATACCAGTTATTCTCATGATAGCACCACCTCGCCAGAAGAAATAGTTGAGGCAGCTTTGAAAAAAGGAATAAATTGTCTGGTAATCTCTGACCACGGAGAAATTAAAGGCGCTCAGGAAGCAATCGAGTATGCCAAAGATAAACCTATCTTAATTATACCAGGAATTGAGATTAAAAGTAAGGAGGGAGATATTTTAGGATTGAATGTTAAAGAAATTATCCCCAATAAATTATCAGCTGAGGAAACAATTAAAAAGATAAAAGAATTAGGAGGAATGGTAATTATTCCCCATCCTTTCGGCTGGTTTTGTAAATTTAAAGGGAATTTGAAAAATTTAGTAAGTGAGATAGATGGGATTGAAGTTTTAAATGCTTCAATTTTTGGGAAGGGTAATAAAATTGCCTTAGATTTTGCCAGAAAACATAATCTTCCTTTGGTAGCCGGCTCGGATGCCCATTTCCCAAATCTTGTTGGCCAGGCCTATATAGAAATCCCAGGAAACAATCTTTCTGTAGAAGAAATCTTAAATCAGATAAAAAATAACAAGGTTAAAGTCGGCGGAAAAGAAGCTGGCTGTCTTGAAAAGGTCATTGACCACATAAAAAGAAACTTTTCCAAACTTAAAACCCTAAAAAATGTTAGAGGAAAAAAAAGAAAAATTTAAAAAATTTTCCGATTGGGCAGGAAGTACTTTTTCCAAGCTAGGTTTAACTCCTAATCAATACACTTTAATCTCCCTTGTTTTTATCTTGATATCTTTTTATTTTTTAATAAACCAGAGGTTAATTTTGGCTTTAATTTTCTTTTTGGTCGCTGCCCTTTTAGATTTTGTCGATGGAGCAGTGGCTAAATTTTTAGGAAAAGCAACAAAAAAGGGCGCTTATTTAGACACAATTGTTGATCGTTATGTTGAGGGAATCATTTTGCTTGGATTTTTATTTTTACCTTTAAAAGGTTTTCTTTTTCTGCCAGCTAAGGTTTGGATTTTTCTGGCTCTTTTTGGTTCATTAATGACGACCTACTCAAAAGCAACAGCTAAAGAAAAAGAATTAACTCAAGAGGAATTAAAAAAAGGCTTTTTGGGCCGGGCAGAAAGAATCATTTTAATCACTCTAGCAATCTTTCTGGGTATCTTTAATCTTTCCTGGCTACTCTACCCAATAATAATTTTAGGTATTTTTTCTAATTTAACTGCTCTCCAAAGGATATGTTTAGCTCTCAAGTAACTTCAGATTACTTGCCAGTCTTTATTTTTGGCAATTTCTAATAATTTTTTATCCGGTTCAACCGCCACCGGATTACCAACTAACTCTAACAAGGGTAAATCAAAAAAACTATCCGAATAAGCAAAACTCTCTTTAAAGTTTATCTTTAGGCCATTGCCAGATAAAAATTTCCTCACTTTTTCCGCTTTTTCCCGGCCAAAGCAAAAGGGAGGAATTATTTTTCCGGAAAATCTATCCTTGACAACTTCAAGTTCAGTTCCAACAACAAAATCAATATGGAGACGTTTAGCAATGATTTCCAATAGTTCCTGGAAACTGCCAGACGTCAAAATAGTTAAAAAGCCTTCCTCTTGATGATGTTTTACTCTTTCCCAAACCTTCTTTTTTAGACTGGGCAGGAGATATTCATTAGAAATGCTGGCAAAAATTTTCTTTGCTTTCTCGATCCTTATTCCCTTTATCATTACCACTAAATCCTGGCCCCAGCTCTGATAATATTTTTCAGTGGAGATAAAACCCATTTTCCAGAAAGGCATTAAGGCCAGGTGAGAAAACAAATACCAAAAAGTGGCCCAAAGCTTTTCTTTTGTTTTTAAATGATGTTTTATTAAACCTAACCAAAGATTGGTTTCCACCAAGGTTCCATCAAAATCAAAAATGGCAATTTTAGTTTCAGAAGTATTCATTGGGTTGACTTTCTCAGTTTAATTTTTGGTTCTTGGCCTTCTTTAATTCTTTTTAAATTTTCTCGATGAACCCACCAGATTAAGGCAAAAAGGGTCAAGCCGAGAATAAAGTAAGCTAAGGAAAAAGAGCTAAACCAAAAAACCAGGGGCAGAAAAGAAACCATTAAAAGATTAGAGAAGCTTGAGATTTGAGAAATGGCTAAAACTAAAAACCAGACTAAAAGTAAAAGCAAAAGAATCTTCCATTTCAAAAGGACAAAAAGAACTCCCAGCGTGGTAGCTACTCCTTTTCCTCCTTTGAAGCCAAGCCAGACCGGGAAAATATGACCCAATACCGGAGTAATGGCCACGGCAGCGATTTGCCAATCAAAAACTAAAAAATTCAAGGCCAAATAAACTGGAATTATTCCCTTTAAAACATCCAGAACGGCTACCAATAAGCCCCATTTTGTGCCCAAAGCCCGAATAACATTTGTTGCGCCGATATTTCCTGAGCCAACTTTTCTAATATCAATGCCTTTAGCCCTAGAAATCAAATAACCAAAGGGAATCGTCCCCAAAAAATAGCCAAAAATAATTAAAAGAATTAAATCAAGCATAGGAAATAGCATTCTCAAAATGGAAAATTTCTGGTTTTTTATTTTGGCCAATCTTTATCGCGATTATGTCAATTTGCCACTTAGAATTTAAAGGAATTTTCTTTGCCATCAACCAACTTTCGGCCGTCATTCTTAATTTTCTTTGCTTGGAAAAATTTACTTTTTCTTCGGGAGAAATAAAAGAGTCTTCTTTTAAAGTTTTAACCTCAAAAAAGCAAATAATATCTTCCCTTTTTGCCACAATATCTATCTCTCCTCTTTGAAGATTTCCAGGAATTCTAAAATAATAATTTTTATCCAAAATTTGATAGCCCTTATCCTTAAGATATTTTTCAGCAATCCTCTCACCAAATTTTCCAACTTGTCTTGTACTCATGGGGACTATTCTGAAATTAGCTTGGACGATTTTCGGCCCTCGCTTCGCTCAGGACGGCTGGGAAGTCCAAAAAAATTTGACGGGCTCGCCATGTTCTCTAACATTTCAAATTTTTTCTTTGGCAGCAAATCTCCTAATGTTTCTATTATTCTATTGTTTGCCATTCGGAAATCATAATAACCTCTCCAGAATTAGCATCAATAACTATGCTTTTACCACTCGCTTGGAAACCTGGAGTGAGAGATTCTGATAATGTATTCGAAACCGTCCATACATATGTTTTTAAATCGCCTCCATACCAATGAAAATCAGTTTCCCAAGCTTTTATTCCTTGTTCCAATCCGGCATCTTTAGCAATACTAATCGCTTTTTGTTCGTCTACTGGAAAATAACATTCTTTTGGATTAGCTAGACACTGGGGAATACCTATTACATCTCTTTCAAAAATAACATTCCCATCGATGTCAACTGCAAATTCTATGAATTCATTTACGAAGGCTTTCTCAGGTATTTTAAATGAGTAAACCATCAAATAGTGTGATTTTTGCAGATAATCTAGGCAAGAAGTAGGATTCTCAATGCAAAATTCATCTGGAGGGTAAAATTCGCTGCTGCCATAATCAATGGATATGTATTTATCAAAGAAATCTTTTCCAACTTGAGAAATAATGAATTCGTTTGATTTTCTTATTATAGAATCTGGTATTTCTCCGTGGTTAGTTGGTGTTGGCCTGAAAGTTGGGCTCAGATTTGAAAGAGGTTGCGTCTGTTTATTGACCAAAATTAAGTACCCTGCCACACCAACTAGCATAACAATAAGTATAATGAGCACTATATTTATAAATCCTTTTCGGTTCATATATTTATCGAGTTAAAATTAATTTCCCGATCTTTATGATTAAAAATTTTCTTTTACAAAATGTGGTTTCGAGTCGACTCCAAATCAAACTGTTTCGCAAATTTAACAGGGCAGGTATTTTTCCGGTTGTTTGGCGGTTTTTGCTTCCTGAAAGAAAGTGACAATTTCAAGTTTTTCTATGAGTTAATAATAACTTATTTCAGAAAATTTCTCAATGAAATGTACAAAATATATGAAAACATTGGTAACACTTTTATTATTTCAGAGATTGTTTCTTTGGGTAAGATTTTGAATAAAATGGCTTTAATTTCCTTAAAAGAAAATAGATTGATTGTTTTTGAGATTTCTCTTCATTATTTAGACCTTTTTTGACTCTTTGCCATAGGGTTTCTTCACCAATTAGAAGAAATTTAACTAACATTACCTTTTCAAATTCAGTCAATTTTGACTATTCAAGGGTATTACCAATGTTATATTCTGCAAAAATTTTTTCTGCTCAAACTATAAAAGGACCGAATGGTTAAAATTTTAATCGAAAGCTGAAGCGAGCGAAGCGAGAGGAGACAAGAGATGAGACAAAACTTCACCGATCATGGTAAAATTAAAGAGATAATTTCAATAAATATTAAAATTAATGAATACTTTCAACCAGAAATTGTCGAATAAAATTTTGTTTTTTGCTCTCATTTTTTCGATTTTCTTTCTTAACACCGCGGTTGCCGAAGCAATAACTGTTGAAGAACTGCGGGCTCAAATTCTAAAACTTCAGACTCAAATAGCCGAATTGGAAAAACAAATAGCGGAAGTTCAGTTGAAATCCACTCTCTGGTGCCACAATTTTATGATTGACTTAAAACACCGAGAAAAAAATGAAGAAGTCAGGGCTCTCCAAATCGCCCTGGAAAAAGAAGGGTTATTTAAATGGTCGGCTACCGGTTATTTCGGACCAATAACTTTTCAAGCAGTAAAACTTTTTCAGGAAAAATATCAAAAGGAGATTTTAGAGCCTTGGGGATTTAAAAAAGGAACTGGCTTTGTCGGCCCGACCACCAGAACTAAATTAAATGAATTATATGGCTGCACAAAGGTTTCCATTTCTTCGCTCTTTCCCCAACAAGGAGATACCGTGGTAATTAAAATCAAAACCGATCTACCTCCCGAGAAAGTTAAGGGCAGCTTGAATTCTAAAAAGATAAATTTTTCTAAAATTGCTGGGGATTTAATTGGGATTGTGGGAATTTCTGCTAAAGAAAAAGCGGGTAAATATAATTTGCTAATCAATTTTCCCGATGGCAGTCAATATGCAAATATCTTAAATATTGTTGAAAGGAAATTTCCGGTGACAGAGCTTGTAGTTACCAAGGAGCTTGAAGAAAAAGGCTTTACTCCATCAAAAATTGTCGAAAATATTACTACTAAAGAAAATTTAATTCTAAAAGAAATTCTAAGTATTTATACTCCGAAAGCTTATTTTGACCAGTCCTTTATTTACCCTTTGGAAAAAATAAAAGATGTCGGTGCTTTTGGCAATATTAGAAAAAGTGGAGAAATAACTCTCCAACATTTGGGAGTAGACCTGGAAGCTGATATAGGGAATTCAGTTTATGCTATTAATGATGGGGTAGTTCGTTTTTCTCAAGAATTAACGACCTATGGCAAAACAATTATCATTGACCACGGCCTGGGAATTTTCTCCCTTTATTTGCATCTGGATGAGTTCAAGGTTTTTGAAGGAAAGACGGTAAAAAGAGGGGAGATTGTTGCTCTTTCTGGAAATACTGGTTATTCAATAGCTCCCCATTTACATTGGGGAGTAAAAATCAGTGGCGCCAGCGTCGACCCTCTAAGATTTATTAAAACAACCGAAAAAGAACTACCTAAAGAAGGGGTTGCTTTGAAGATTATCAATAGGATCCTCAAGTGGGGACATCACACACCGCCTACCCCTCGTTTAATTGACACCATTATCATTCACTCTTCTTATGATGCTTTAGGAGATAATCCTTATAGTGTTGATGGAGTCATCCAAGAGTATAAACTTTATGGAGTTTCATCCCATTATCTTATTAGCCGAGATGGTATTATTTATTGTTTAGCTCCAGATGAAGATATTGCTTATCACGCTGGCATCAGTAAAATGCCCGACGGAAGAACTAACGTCAATGATTTTTCTATTGGCATCGAACTTATTTATACTAAAACCGACTCACCTAAGGAAATCCAATATCAATCTTTAGTTCAATTAGTTAAATACCTTCAACAAAAATATAATATCCAAAATAAAAATATCCTCGGCCACAAAGATATCACTCCTGAGAGAAAAACCGATCCCTGGAATTTTGATTGGAAAAAGTTTATCAAAATGTTAAAATAGTTTAATTTTTATGAAAACTAATTTTTCAAATCAAGGCCAAAGTTTAATCGCGATAATTATTGTTTTAGTTGTCGTTGGTTTAATAACCGGCAGTTTATATTATTATCTCTCAAAACAAATCCCAGAAATACCGGAAATTACCAAAAAGCCGGCTGAAGAAGTTGTTACACCAGAAGAAATCACCCTTACTCTTCCACCCGAAGAAGAGCTTGTTCCTGAAGAAATTCCTCCAGAAGAAAAAATTGAAGAAAAACCAGCTGAAAAGCCAATAATTCAAAAATGCCCTGATGGAACTCTTTATGGCCAATGTTCAGTTAACAAACCAAAATATTGTGAAAATGGAAATTTGATTGAAAAGGCTTCTCTATGTGGTTGCCCCTCGGGCTATAAAATTTCTGATAACCAATGTGTAATTGATGTTTCTAAAACAGAATATAAAAAAATTGGGATTGTTTATGTTTCAGAAAGCGACCAAACCTATAATCCGAATTGGCGTACAGAACTATATTTCAACAAAAGCAAAATTGAGAATGGTTTAAATAATATCTTCAGCAAGAAAGGAATAAAATTTGTTGTTGATTTTATGGGCGAATTTAGGGCAAATAACCTTTGCTGGAATCCAAGAAGAATAGCTTTTATTCAAGAGTTTATCAAATACCCCGGCTCTCTTGAGAAGGGATGGTACACACAAATGCCGGGAAGCGAGCTATCTGAGGGGGTGGGTAATTATATATGCAATCCCAAAGACAGAAAGACTTTATGGTCAGATTGCCCCCCAGCAAGATGTGAAGAATTTAATCATCCAGATTTTCCCGATTCTCAATGTTTTAGAGTAAAATGCGATCAAAAATTTTTTACTTTATCGTTGCAAAATCCAACCTGGATAGACCCTCTTTTAAATAATCTTGAAGCTAATAACTTTAATTTTTCCAATTATGATTATAAAGTCATTATTTTGGGTAAAGCCGGACCCAATATTCCTCAAATTGGCGAAAAAGAAAAATATCATTTTTGTCGGGCAATGACAGTAGGAGATATAATGGGCTATACTTCTTCATCAAATCTAATCGTAATGACTGAAAACGGATTAAGAATACCTTCTTATTATAAGTGTCCCGACTTTACTAAACTTGCTATGCCGGGGTGGCAACAAATTATTCATGAAATTTTACACACCTTTGGTGCGGTTGATGTTTATGAATTTGATTGGCAAAAAAATCCCAGTAGAGAGGAGGCATTAAAACTGGAACTAGAGGTCGAAGTAGAAAAAAGCATTATGGCTAATGGTTGGTTTGGCTACTGTAATAAACATCAAGCAACTTATTCTTGCAAGCCAGAAGATTTGGAAAAAATTTATCTCGATAAATATAATAGAATAAAATTAGGTTTGGAATAGAATAAAAGATCAGTAAAAGGTGTCAATTCTAATTTTTGGGAACAGAAAATCGGAGGAACTCCGATTTTTTATTGAAAAATTGAAAATTTTGGGTTAAGATAATTAAGTGATGGAGAAATTTAAATATATTGTAAAAGATAAAATCTCTCAGCTTCCTAAAGACCCCGGAGTCTATGCTTTCAATAAAGGAAATAAACTTCTTTATATTGGTAAAGCAGCCAATATTAAAGAAAGGGTGAAGAGTCATTTTCAGCAACTCGCCTATCGGGATAACCTTTTTATTGATCAAGTTTCAAAAATTGGCTATATAAAAACCGATTCAGAAATTGAGGCCCTAATTTTGGAGGCAAATTTAATAAAAAAATATCAGCCAAAATATAATGTTATTTGGCGAGACGATAAAAATTATTTTTACGTAGTAGCGACTCAAGAAGACTTTCCAAGAGTTTTTTGGACTCACCAGACAAAACTATTCAAAATTCAAAATTCAAAATTCAAAATTCAAAATATTGGTCCTTTTGTTGATGGAAAAGCCATAAAGCAGACATTAAAAATTTTAAGAAAAGTTTTTCCTTATAGGTCTTGCCGGGTCATACCTAATCGGCCCTGTCTTTGGTACCACTTAAATAGATGTCTGGCTCCTTGTCTTCTAAAGATTTCAGCTTACAGGGGGCGACCCCCTGTAGCTTACAGGGGGCGACCCCCTGTAAATCTTGGAGAAAAGATGAAAAGGGAATGCCAAAAGAATGTCAAAAATTTGATGAAGATTTTAAAAGGAGGAAAAAATAAAGTGTTGAAAGAATTAAGAAAAGAAATGAAAAAAACCTCAGAGAATCAAGATTTTGAAACAGCTGGAAAAATTAGAGACCAAATTAGCGCCTTAGAGAGAGTAATGGAACATGCAAAAATTTTTGAGTCCCAATCCGCAAGCGCATACCCCGAAAAATTAAATTGGCCGGCGACCGAAAAGAAATTAAAAGAAATTTTAAAAATTAAAAATAAAATATCAAAAATTGAAGCCTATGATGTCTCTAATATCCAAGGACAGGAAGCTACTGGTTCAATGGTTACTTTTGTAAACGGTCAACCAGATAAAAATTTTTATCGGAGATTTAAAATTAGAGTTCAGGGCAAACCAAATGACCTGGCAATGATTAAAGAATGTTTAAATAGAAGATTTGCCCACCGAGAATGGAAATGGCCAGATTTAATTTTAATTGACGGAGGAAAATTACAATTAAATGCCGCCATAAAAACCCTAAAATCTATGAGCTATCATCTAAAACCTAAAATTGTCGCTTTGGCTAAAAAGAAAAACGAGTTATTTATGGAAAGACAGAAAAAACCAATTTTGTTGAAAGAATTCCCCAGGGAAATTTTTAATTTAATCTTGCAGCTAAGAGACGAAGCCCATAGATTCGCCAGGAAATACCACCTTAAACTAAGAGAGATTGACTTTCTGCCAAAATCTTGATAAGGTATAAAAAAATATGTGGATTTTATTTTTGCAGATTATAGCTGGAATATTGGGGATTTTTTTGGCTCAGAGATATATTCCAGAAGTAGAATTTATCGGAAATTGGCAAACCTTAGTTCTAACAGGAACAATTCTAGGTTTAATCAATTTTTTTATCAAACCAATCTTAAAAGCAATTACCCTGCCTTTAAGAATTCTTACTTTCGGTCTTTTTGGTTTGGTAATCAATATGTTAATAGTCTGGCTGGTTGATATTATTTTCCCCGAGCTCATTATCTCGGGACTCCTTCCCCTCTTTTGGACATCCCTAATTATTTGGGGAATAAGTTTTATCCTAATTAAGTGGATGCCAGCTAAATAAAAAATGGCTCAATATTTACCAATTGCTCAAATGGTAGTTGCCATCTTTTTAATTTTGTTTATACTCTTGCAACAGAGAGGAACGGCTTTAGGTTCGGCTTTTGGAGGTGAAGGCGAATTCTATGCTACTAGAAGAGGTATTCAGAAAAAGATTTTTTGGGCAACAATAGTTTTTGGCACCTTATTTATAGTTTTGGCTCTTTTAAACCTCATGCTTTAAACTAAAAATCAACCTGCTCCGTTAGATCTGAACGGGGCTTTTGAGAAAAGATTATGGAACTTACTAAAGGATTAAAAAAACTGATAACTCTAACGGGATGGCAGCAGTTTTTTAAAATTCTTTCCCAAAAAGAAAAAATTATCTTCTCTCTTTTTTTATTTCTTTTTCTTGTCTCTTTTTCTTTTCTTTCAGTCACTTTTTATTTTAAAAACACGGAAATTCGGCCAGCTGTTGGAGGAACTTTTACTGAAGGTCTGATTGGCCAGCCAAGATTTATTAATCCAATTTTTGCTCCGGTTTCTGATGTTGACCAAGACTTAACCGAACTCATTTTTTCCGGCTTAATGAAGTATAATCTTGAGGGCAAAATAATTCCCGATTTAGCCGAAAATTACCAAATTTTTGAAAACGGAAAAATCTGGGAGATTTCCTTGAAAAAAAATCTTTTCTGGTCAAATAATATTCCTCTAACTGTTGATGATGTCATTTTTACTATTGAAACAATCCAAAATCCTGATATTAAATCGCCTCTCCGGCCAAGTTGGTTAGGGGTAACGGTAAAGAAAATCTCTGATTCAAAAATTGGCTTTGAATTAAAGAATCCCTCCAGTATCTTTTTGGAAAATCTGACCTTAAAAATAATTCCTAAACATATTTGGGAAAATATTTCTCCCCAAAATTTTCCTCTTTCTTCTTTTAATTTAGAGCCGATTGGCTCGGGTCCTTACCAACTAAAGAATTTGGTCCAGGACAAAGAAGGTAAAATAATTTTGCTTGATTTAATTAGAAATCCCAACTATCATGGAAAAACTCCTAATTTTCAACAAGTTTCTTTTCAGTTTTTTGATAAAGAAAAAGATTTGCTTTCGGCAATTGAAAATGATAAAATTACTGCGTTCCCCTTCGGCAATTTGACTAATTTGACTAATGAAATTAATTGGGCTAATTTGACCAATTGGACCCTGCCAAGATATTTTGCTGTTTTTTTTAATCCAGAGCAATCAAAAGTTCTGGCCGAAAAAGAGGTCCGCCAGGCCTTAAACTATGGAACTAACAAAAAAGAAATTGTCAACCGGATTTTAGCAAGTGAGAGGGAAATTGTTGATTCACCTATTCTACCAAAAATTTATGGATTTAAAACGCCCTCTAAAATTTACCAATTTGACTTAGAAGAAGCTAAACTTCTTTTGGAAAAGGCGGGGTTCTTTGAAACAGAGACAGGCGCCCGGGAAAAAGTTATCAAAAAGGAGCTGGCCTTTCAATTCAAGAGTAATCTAAACTTGGGTTCTCAAGGAAAAGAGGTCGAGGAACTCCAGAAATGTTTAGCCAAGGATAAAGAAATTTATCCTGAGGAAGAAATTACCGGTTACTTCGGCCCAAAGACAAAGGAAGCCGTAATTAGATTTCAGGAAAAATATGCCCAAGATATCTTAAAGCCATTTGGATTGGAAAAGGGAACCGGCGAAGTGAGAAAAGCAACCAGAGATAAATTAAATGAAATTTGTTTTGAAAAACCGGAAGAAATCATTCCTTTCAAATTTTCTTTAATCACCGTCAATCAGCCGAGATTAATTGAGTTAGCCAATCTTTTGAAATCTCAATGGCAGGCCCTGGGAGCGGAAATTGAAATTAAAACTTATGATATTTCTGCTCTGGAAAAAGAGATTATCAAACCAAGAAACTATCAAGCCATTTTATTTGGTCAAGTTCTGGGAATAATCCCTGACCCTTTTCCTTTTTGGCATTCTTCTCAAAAAAAGGATCCGGGATTAAATTTAGCCCTGTATAAAAATAAAGAAGCAGATATTCTATTAGAAGAAACCCGCCAGAATTTAGATAAAGAAAAAAGAAAAGAACTCTTGGAAAAATTTCAGGAAATTTTGATTGAAGATGCGCCGGCTGTCTTTCTTTACAATCCAGATTATCTTTATTTTGTCTCAAAAAAAATTAAAGGAGTAAAAACAGGAATAATTACCATCCCATCTCAAAGATTTTCCAATATTGAAGAATGGTATATTAAAACTAAAAGGGCATGGAAATAACGAAGTTTGGAAAACCGAAGATGGTCCGTTCCTTAAAAGAAATGAAGTCGGTTCTTTATGATCAGAAATGGTACAAACAAGCTAAAAACTTTAATGTTTACTATGTTTGGCGGGGAGTGAAATGGGAGGGAGATTTAAGATACGATATTACAATTATTCCTCCTAAAATGTTGGGGCAAGAATTTCCCAAAACAAAAGGTCATAAACACTTAAATAATTTTCAGGAATTAATAACCGTTTTAGAGGGTCAAGCTTTTTACCTTGCCCAATGGGGAAAAGGGAATAAAATAGACAAAATTGAGGTAATAAAAGCCAAAAAGGGGGACTGGATAATTTATCCTCCGAATTGCGACCACTTAACCATAAACTCCGGCAAGGAAAACTTAATAATGGCCAATTGGCTATCAAAGAAATGTAAAAGTGACTATTCTCTTTTTGAAAGATATCAAGGAGCCGGCTATTATTATACTAAGCAAGGCTGGATTAAAAACCAAAACTATAAATCAGTGCCGAAATTAAAATTTAAAAAACCTCTCAAAAGGAAACCTAAAAGTTTAGACTTTCTCTATGGACCCCAACCCACCCATCACCCAACAAGAAAAAATCATCGTTAAAAAAGTCATAATACCTACCGCCGGTTTGGGAACAAGGTTTTTGCCCTTGAGCAAAGTTGTACCAAAAGAATTTTGGCCCTTAGTTGATAAGCCGGTTTTACAATATATCATTGAAGAAGCGGCGGCTTCGGGGATTAAAGAAATTGTCTTTGTGGTGAAACCAAATAAAAAAATAATTTTGAATTATTTCAAAGAAAAAATAAAATCAAAAAAAATTTTAAGAGCCAGATATAAAAATCATTTTTTAAGTCAGCTTAAAAGATTAGAAAATCTTTCTAAAAAAATTTCCTTTTCGACCGTTATCCAACAAAAATCTTTGGGTGATGGCGATGCAATATTAAAAGCGGAAAAGCTAATAAAAAAAGAGTTTTGTGCTGTCCTTTTTGCCGACGATGTTGTTGAAGCAAAAATTCCTTGTCTTTTACAGTTAATCAAAGTTTTTAAAAAATATAAAAAACCAGTAATAGCCCTTTACCGAGTTCCTAAAGAGAGTTTTCAGTTTTATGGAATGGTAGGAGTTAAAAAAGTAGGTAATCGGACTTATCGTATTACAAAAATAATAGAAAAACCTCAGGTTTTAGAATCTCCTTCAAATTTAGCCATTGTCGGAAGAAGTATTATCACCAATGAAGTGTTCAACTACCTAAAAAGGATTAAATTCAGCGAACGAGGTGAAATAAGATTAACTGAAGCTTTTGTTCAAATGCTAAAAGCCGGTTCAGAGGTTTATGGCTATGAATTTGAAGGAAAATGGCTGGAATGCGGAAACAAATTGGCTTATTTAAAATCAAATCTCTATCTTTCTTTAAAACATCCTCAATTTGGCAAAGAGTTAAAAAAATATCTCAAAACAATTTAATGCGGACGTGGCGGAACTGGAATATGCGTAAATTTTAGCAGATAAAACATGAGAAGGAACCAGAAAAATAAAGATTATAAAGCAAAATGGAGTTCTGAACTTGCCTACCTGGTTGGACTAATTACGACTGATGGAAGTCTTTCAGTTGATGGAAGACATTTAAATATAACATCTAACAACATCCAGCTCCTTGAAGCTGTTAAAAATGTCTAAAGATTGACAATAAAATTACGCCGAAGGTAAGCGGTTTTACTGGAAAGAAAAGTTGTTATCATATTCAATTCGGAAATGTTATTTTATATAAGTGGCTATGCGGTATTGGGTTAATGCCTAATAAAACATGGTTATTAGGGCCATTGAAAATTCCAAATAAATATTTCTTTGATTTCTTGCGAGGTCATTTAGATGGTGATGGGTTTATTCGCGCATTTATGGACCCGGTTTATCTGAACAGCCGAAGACTTTATATAAGTTTTAATTCCGCAAGTTTGCCTCATATTGAGTGACTTAGAAAAAAGATTAAAAGTTTAGCAAGTATTACTGGTTTTATAATGAGGAATAACAATATTTTCTGCCTCAATTATGCCAAAAAAGAATCCATAGCATTGCTTTCTTATTTATACCCAAATAGAAATATATTTTTTCTTGAGCGTAAATATAGAATTGCAAAACAATTTTTGAAGCCCAAGTGATGAAATTGGTAAACATACTAGCTTCAGGAGCTAGCGCCGAAAGGCTTGGGAGTTCGAATCTCCCCTTGGGCACCATGAAAAAAATTAAACAAAATCTCAGAATTATTCCCTTAAGTGGCTTAGGCGAAGTAGGTCGGAATATGATGCTTCTTGAATATGGTAAGGCGATTTTAATCATTGATATGGGTTTTCGGCTACCAGAAGAAGATATGCCAGGAATTGACTACATTATTCCCAATGTTGAATATTTAAAAGGAAAGCAAAAAAATATTTTGGGAATTATTTTTACCCATGGCCACTATGACCACATTGGAGCCCTGCCCTATTTAATTGAATGGATCTGGCATCCTAATTTAAAAATTTTCGCTTCTCCTTTGACCCGAGGAATAATTTTAAAGAGACAGGAAGATTTTCCTCAATTACCAAAATTAGAAATTAGTAAAGTGAAAGATGGTTCAGTCGTAAAGTTAGGTCCTTTTAGAGTTGAATTTTTTAGACAAAATCACAATATCCCTGATAATTTGGGATTGTTTATCCAGGCTCCGGTTGGAAATATCCTCCATACTTCTGATTTTAAGTTTGACTCTTATCCGGTCAATGATTTACCAACTAATTTTCAAAAGCTAAGAAAACTGGGGAAAAGAAAAATTTTATTAATGATGTCGGATTCAACCGGAGCAGAAGAAGAAAAACATTCTCTTTCAGAGAAAATTATTGAGAAAAATTTGGAAGAGATTTTTAAAAAAGCTGAAGGAAGAATTATTGCAGCCACTTTCGCCTCTTTAATTAATAGAATTCAGCAAATCATTTCCCTTGCAGAAAAATATCAAAGAAAAGTCAGTCTGGAAGGTTATTCAATGAAAACTAATGTTGAAATTTCAAAGACTTTGGGGTACCTCAAGGCAAAAAAAGAAACGTTTATTAATGGAAAAGAAATTTTAAATTATCCCGATAAAAATCAAGTTATTCTTTGCACCGGAGCCCAGGGCGAAGCGGAGGCAGTTTTAATGAAAATTACTAATCGAGAGCATCGTTATTTAAGAATAAAAAAGGGAGATACGGTTATTTTCTCCTCTTCGGTCATTCCCGGAAATGAAAGAACGGTCCAGATTATGAAAGATGAAATTTTAAGACAAGGCGCCAAGATTTTTCATTACAAAATGATGGATATTCATGCCGGCGGCCATGCTCAAAAAGAGGAATTAAAAGAAATGATAAAAATTATGAGGCCAAAATTTTTTATTCCAATTCACGGCCAATATTCAATGCTGGTTTCCCATGCTGAATTAGCTAAAGAAGTTGGTCTTCCCGAAAAAAATATCGTTATAGCCGAAAATGGTCAGATTATCAATCTAAATTCAAAGGAAATCTTTATTGAAAGAGAAAAGATTCCTGCCAACTATGTCATGGTTGATGGTTTGGGAATTGGCGATGTTGGAGAAGTGGTTTTGAGAGACCGCCAGATGTTGGCCAAAGATGGGATGTTTGTTATTGTGGCGGTGGTTGACAGGCAGACTGGTAAAGTTATAGGCTCTCCTGATATAATATCAAGAGGATTTGTCTATTTAAGAGAATCAAAAGAATTGCTTAGAGAGACGAGAAAAAAAGTGATTGGAATTGTAAACCTGGCGGCTGGTTCTGGTGGAGCGGTTAATTGGGTTTTTGTCAAAGACGAAATTAGAAACAAAATTGGTCAATTTCTTTTCAGTAGAACCCAACGACGTCCTATAATATTACCCGTAGTCATTGAGGTCTAAACATATGCGAGTTTTATCAGGAATACAACCTACCGGTTCAATTCATATCGGAAGTTATTTAGGGGCAATTAAACAGTGGATTGAACTTCAGGAAAAAAATGAATGTATTTTTTTCATTGCTGATTTGCATGCTCTAACTATTCCTCGTGACCCCAAAACTTTTCCAGAAGATGTTTTTGAAATGACGGTAGAACTTCTGGCCTCAGGACTCAATCCAGAAAAATGTATCATCTTCGTTCAATCTCAGATAAAGGAACATACTGAATTAACCTGGCTGTTAAATACCATTACCCCGGTAGGCGAACTAAGAAGAATGACCCAATATAAACAAAAGGCTCGCCAATTTAAAAAGAACGTCAATGCTGGGCTTTTGGATTATCCAGTCTTACAAGCTGCTGATATTTTGCTCTATCAAACTGATTTCGTTCCGGTAGGAAAAGACCAACTTCAGCATCTTGAATTAACAAGGACAATTGCCAGAAAATTTAATCAGAGATTTGGTAAAACCTTTAAAGAACCTAAACCCTTACTTTTAAAAATCGGAGAGAAAATAATGGCCTTAAATGATCCAAGGAAGAAAATGTCAAAATCGTTACCAGAAACCTGTCTTTACTTATTTGATGAGCCAGAAATTATCAAAAAGAAAATAATGGCGGCGGTCACTGATCCCGGAAAAATTATTAAATACAACCCTCAAAAAAAGCCGGGGATATCGAATCTTCTGGCAATCTATTCTCTTTTTTCAAAAAAATCAATAAAAGAATTAGAGAAAAAGTTTAAAAGTTTAGGTTATGCAAGATTTAAAAAATCTTTAGCCGAACTGCTTATTAATTCTCTGAAACCATTTCGTCAGAAAAGAAAAGAGCTTCTAACCAGAGAAGTTTATGTTAAAGAAATTTTAGAACAGGGTAGAAAAAAAGCTCAAATCATTGCCCAATCAACTATGACCGAAGTTCGTCAGAAAATGGGGCTTTTTTAATCTTCTCAGAAGATTACTTTTAAGGTAACTCTTTAAAAAGCTTGTGGCAGGATTAAGAAAATAAAAACAACTTAATAAAGATAAATGGGTAATAAGAAAAAGGTTAAAAATTGATGAAATTTCAAATGGCATTATACTGAATTATCTCTTGGAGTATGATTTCTGGTAAAGTAATGACTTATCTGCAATTTCTGACAGGCTTTATCAAAGTATCTCTGTGAAGAGCTTGGTTCAGCCTTTAATGTAACTTTTTAAGACCTTTTCTATCCCTAATTTTCCCAGGTTTTGGCATCTTTTGGGTATTACCGATGTATCTCATATTCTGCAGAAATTAAAAAACCCTATTGCTGGGCAGTTTTTTTATTTGGAGGTTAAATTAACTTTATTGGATTTTAAAATTTACTTTCTTAAAAATCTCTTTCATTTGATTTACTATCTTTAATACTCCATCTTTATTATATTCCCCTTAAGGAGGGGGAATGTAAACAACGCTGGCAAATCCTACATTTATACTTAATATACTTATATACTTAAATTTTTATAATTTTTAAACCTTCATCCCCTTAAGATAATTACTAAAGCATTGTCTATGGTCTTTCAAGGATACGGACATTGTTCCAACTTAAACTATAATGATTGTCCTGTTTTAATTTTCCTTTTGAGAACTAAAATTATAATTCCTGAGAAAAAGGCGATGATTAAGGCGATTAGGAAAATAGAAAGAGATTTTGGAATTTCTCTATCTAAAGATCCTTGCTTGAAGAGTTCGGCGGCTGCCGCTAAGCCTTTTTCAGCTAATTCGGTTTTTTCGATTTTCGGCTGCTCTAATTCTGGATCAACCCAAGCCAAAGCTTGTTTTTTAATCTCTTCCAAGGTTTTTTGGCCAATACCGCTTACTTTAGTAAGCTCATCTAAAGAATAAAATGGCCTTGCTTCGATTATTTTTTGTGCCAAAGCTGGGCCTATGCCGGTTATTTTGTATAGTTCCTCTAACGAAGCAGTATTGATGTCTACCTTCTCAATTTTTTTAATAGCTTCGGCCTCTTCAGTTTTTTGAGCGCCGTTAGAAATTTCATTTTTAACGGGGTGAGCCGAGATAATGTTTTCTCGGCCGGGAGTTAAATTTGTGCTCCAGACCCAGCCAGAAGGAGTTCTGTTATATGATTGGCCTCGGGGAGCTTTTTCGTAACTGACCGAATCTCTAATTTTTCCATTGGGCTGAATGAGATTTAGACCATCACGCTCATTATTTAAAGTAATCATAGTCGTAGGCCGGTAGAGAACTAAAAATCCCCGAGCCACAATTTTTGTCCCTTGGGGAAAGACGTAAGTAGTTGTTCGGCCAGTAGTATCTTTAATTTTCCAATTGGACAAATCAATCTCAAAGTTATTCTGGTTAAAGAGTTCAATATACTCTCCCTCTTCATCTTTTGTGCCTAGGGGAGTATAGGCTAAGATTTCATTAATAAAAATTCCTGAAGGATAGATTAAAGATTCTGATTGAGACTCCAATTGGGGTTTTGGCTGAGGTTCTTTTTGAAGAAGTGTTTTGGTTTCTGGTTCAGAAGGAGGGTATAAATAGAAATCTTGGCTATTATTATTTGTATCTTGATAAATTCCGTTGATTTGTTTTCTTTTTAATCTCTGATTAGGACCTGGATTTTCTGGGAAAGGACTTCCTAAAACAAAAGGATTTTGGCTTTCTCCCCAGGCCAGAGCATCAAGAATTATACCTTCTGGACTTAACAGAGCAATACTATTATTTTTGGCTAAATAAGCTTTATTCCAAATATCGGCTCCGATGGTTAGGTGAAAATCGTTTTTAGAATTAGCCCAGAGGAAATAGCCTTTGGCTGGAATTTTACTTCCATTTGGGAAGACTCTAATCGAGGATTCTTTTCCCGTGGAAGTTCTTTTTCTCAATTTATAACCCGAAATATCTAAATCGTAATCTGAGTGATT
The DNA here is from genome assembly GCA_030016465.1 of Patescibacteria group bacterium. Taxonomy (GTDB): domain Bacteria; phylum Patescibacteriota; class Minisyncoccia; order Minisyncoccales; family DG-74-1; genus Yes71-31. The sequence goes on from JASEJL010000003.1 coordinate 28,098, forward strand.
ATGAATTTTAATAAAATCATTATCATCATTGATTTTCTCCCCGGCAATTTGAACTTCAACAATTAAGAGATTTTCAGCTAGAACTGATTTTATTGAAAAAGAAAGAAAAAAGAAGAATATAACAACCGTTATTATTACCGTTGTAATTCTTTTTAAAACTTTCACCATCCTATTCTTTATTTCCTCGGCAGAAAGAGAAAAATTAAATTAGCGATATTTAAATTTATCTTAGCTTTCCAAAAAAGTCAACGAAATGCATAGGTCGTAATTGTTCGAAAGTTCGTAGTTGAAAGAGATAGGAATTACCTCTTTTATTGTTGGAATGGTAATCTAAAGTTAGAGCAGTAACTAATAGGTCAAACTTCTTGGCTTCAAAGGTTTAGGTAGTGGTGATGAAGTTCAAGGCTCCAGAGATTGATTTTAAACCTCGGCAGAGCTTAATATCTGATTTTAGTTCTGCCAATAGTTCTCTCAGTCCGATTATTAGTAGTCAGAATACCTTTTCCTTGATAAAAAAGGGAGTATTTATGGTATTTTTCCCATAATTTGCCAAAGAGGAATTGATGAAGTCTTTTTTATCTTTTGAACCCTTTTATCTTTAATCATTCTTTCAATATCTTCTAACAGTACTTTTACAATTTTTGGTTAAAAATAAGCGTACTTTAGCTAATTTATTCGGAAAATACGTTCTCTTATTTTAAACATAATAGACTGGAACGTATTTTAAGCCTAATTTGAATTCAAAATGAGCTAAAAATAGGCAATTTTAGACCAATTTTTGTAAAAGTACTGTTCTAAGTAATCAGGATGGAAATTAGAATCAACCATTTCTTCAAGCTTTTCTCCAGAATATCTGGAGGAGTTTTATTTTTTAAGTTTTTGTAGTCTTTCTAGAGTATTCTTCTTAGTATGAGCTAGACAAACCTGATGGAGAATTTGATGGTCATTTAATCTGGGAACTCTTTTTAGTTTGAAATCTTTTACTTTCTTTTGAAAATCTAAACCATTAAGCATCTCTACTACTTTATGATTAGCTGAACCATCATCAGAAACCACCAGTTTAACTTCAGAAAGATTTAATTATTCTTTTAGAGATTGAATTGGCTGGTAAATTTCTCTGGCATTTTCTGAAGAGAGAATAGAGACCTTAAAATAGAGACCTTAAAAAGACTTTCCTCTAACCTTTTTCTCTATTCCTTGGAGATGAATTGTATAGGTTCTTTGGCAATCTTTACAATTATCTTGTTTGTCTTTCAATGAATCTTACTTTAGTGTCTCTGATTATTCTAGCTTCTTCTTGAGTGTGCCTAATGGTATTAGCAGACCCACAATGGCTGCAGATTGAAGCCTGTTGAAGATCACAAAGTTCTTGTAATTCAGGTAAAGATATATTAAATTCCATAATGTAGCCTCTTTTGGGTT
>JASEJL010000068.1 GCA_030016465.1 Patescibacteria group bacterium
TCCGCCGTGTGAAGGCTATAAAGCCGTAGATTGCGAAAACGAGCCCATATCTGCCAGTTCAGTACCGGCATCTATTGCTGAAAGAATCCCGGTTTTTCCATGCCGTTGTCATGCACACTGGTTTGTGTCGCAAACATGAGTGCTTCTCCTCACAAGGAAAAGGTGTGAAAGCAGATTATGCACCTGACTAAACCTCAATGGCATGAGATGTTTCATGCTATCATTACAATTAGTAGAATACTTCACGAACCTGCCAGTCTCACTAACATGGCACTTCTGTATTATATGCAGGAAGCAGACTTTGGCTTTCCTTAAGGTTATATCGGATTATCACAAGGCAGCCTATCTTGATAGGTGAAACTCCATAAAGTGTCAGGTATTTCATTTATTAACTAATATCCTATTTACAATTCTCCCAATCTTCAAGAGATCTTAACTCATTGCCATGGGAATAATGGGGATGCTTAAAACCACAAGCGAAGATTAGGTATGAAATTATCTTCATTAATTGGTATAACTTTGGTATGTCGAGGTTACTAGCATTCTTACCTTCATGAATTATTTCATTTCGTAGTTTAATTGCACTTATTGCATCTTTAATTTCAATAGGACTTATATTTGGAAAGTAGGTCGATATAGTTATTAACTTTATATCCTCTGGCAAGTTCCTAAATGATTCCAATTTATCCTTTAATTCTTTATCCTTCTTTAATCTGATATTGATGAATTCAGACAAAGCTACATTGAAGGCTGATACTGCTTCAATAAAAGCGTATTTATATTTTCTCTGATCTGCATGGTTATGTGCTGATGCGAGAAGGTCAGCCGCAATTGAAGGCTTGCTTCTTTCTTGCAAAACTTTTGGTAATTCTTTCCAATCCTTTTCTGTTAGGTATTCACAATATATTTGTGGACCTGGTTGTTCTACTGTTATTGAAACGCAACATCCTAACTGTGTAGGTGTGAACTGCCGCCAATTAATACCATCAAAACTCCATTCTAAATGGATAGTATTACAATAGCTACCCAAGGATATTTTTCTAGAGTCCCAATCTTCAAGCAAAGGCAACCAATATTGTCCGAATAATGTCCTTAAAACACTTAATAGATTATTGATAGATGGTTGAAGTAATTCTTTTACTATCCTCTTTCCCAGCCGTTTATACGAATCATTATCAATAAGGTTGTTCGATACAGCATTTATCTCAACGCCCGAACAATCATATAAAGTTAACATTCCGTATAAGGGACCTGCTTCAAGAACAGCTTGATGAGGAATAATAGCGTGATCCACTTCAGCCCGATTATACTGATATTTAATTAAGTTGTTTTTAGGATAGCCATTCTTATCTAACTCAAAGAAACCTCTCTGCTCAAACCATACCTTTAGCTCTGAATTTAAGTTTCCTGTATCCAAAACGAGGGCGTCATGTTCACCATTCGGTAGCCATCGGTGAAATAGTGGACCATAGTGAACCAACAGAGGGTGTGATAGCGAGTCCTGTAAATTAATACAGAATCTCAACCTTAAAGGTGGCATATTAACGAAAAAAGATCCATAAAGAATGATATAAATCTATGTATTAGTCATCGAATCATAAAAATAGGTTACTGCTAATCTGTTTTACAAAATTCCATATCTAATTCTTTGACAAATAATTTCTGTGATAAAAGTATTACTTCCGAGGGGGAAAGGATATTTTTTCCTTTTGGATTGCTGATAATGATTCCTTCTAATCCGATATACCACGTACCCTCACAATTTTGAACGGGAAGTCTCTTGAAACATATTATCCCGCTGATGTATTTGAATTTATCATTTTGAGGCCAAATTGATTCTTTATAATTAAAAAATAGTTTTTCATCGACAATTTCATGAGTGGAATTGTTAATTTTTACAGTAAGAGAAAGGGGACCATCAGTCGCTTCCGACACATCAACACCAAATAATGGAACTTGGCTCCCATCTATGACAACGAAAAAAAGATTATTGTCACTATTCTCTATCTCTTTATACGCTCCAGATTTCATAAATTGCTTGTATTTCTTATCGATAACTGAGTAGGTTTTGCTTTTAAGTTTACTCGCTGAATCCATTAATTTTAATTCTCTATGTGTATCCGGAAATGTAATTTCCAATAGTAGCACTTTACTACCAAAGGCAACTATAACATCGATATCTGATTTATAATTAAATTGCTTACTTAGACAAATAATTGAGTCAGGACCAATCTTATTTAATAGAAGTAATTCTGTTATGAATGTCCAAAATCGGTCAGTATTGCTTAAAGAATCTTTAATGTGCTTCTCCCTCATACTCTGGGTTGGGTATTTGTCGTTAGGTGTTCGTTCAAAGATAGGAAGCCCGTTTTCTAACTCAAATAAATAGGCCTTTCCCCACCCCTTATCACTTCTGTTTGTCACAACAGCATCCGTGTTATTATATTCGAGCATCCAGAGCAAGGGCGAATACTTTTTCTTTATTTGACATTCTTGAAGGATGGACTGAGCATATTTTTTGATGTTTTTGTAGTTATCAAGATTTTCAAAGATTTCCTTAAAGTCGAATGATCTTCTCCCGTAGATTAACGCTTCAATGAAAGTATTGATTTCATCGATTAATTCATGGTACTGGTCCTTGTTTATGGTGCTTTGCTTGAATATTCTAGCATTAAAACGGCATTCAGTATATGGAGTATTAGAAAACTCTACATGTAGATGAATTGCTAGTTCCTTTAACGTTGGAAGATGTGCGATATCTTTGTAACAGTACTGAAGAATCTCTCTCAATAGAGTTAGTTTGGCTAATTCTTCAATCCTATTAGTGCACTTTATATCTTCAATTACTTCAAGAGCATCTTCAGCAGTATCGTGAAGAAGACTTTGAAACATCGGCGGGGGGAAAGGATATCCGTATTCCAGGCTTAAAGCCGAATATCTCTTAATATACTCTACAATGAAATTTTTTTCCTTTTTTGATAGTTCGTCTAAAACATGGTCAACCAAGCTAATCCAAAAAATTTTGTTCTTTTTAATCCAAAAAAAGATGCAATCCATTATTTGAGATGCATGAGAGGGGTATTTTATAAAACATGAACAAATATCTTTTAATACTGTTGTATTTTCACTAGTCTTCCCGATATCGATGAGTGCAAAGAAATGCTCATCCAAGAAATAATCTAGGTATAACAACCGATAAAATACAGTATGAGCATATTTATTGGGATTACATTCTAGTAGTAAGCGTATTAAATTGAAAAATCGTTGCGGATTTTTCGAGTACTTGTCAAATGATAAATGAATCAACTCCAGATTAGATATCTCAAAGTTTTTTGCCCTATAGACATCAATTAATTTAAAAAAAGAATCATCAATTGTACTCTCTCTATATACGATTCTCAAAGATCTTACATAGGCTAATATTACATGTGGATTTGTTTCTTCTGTTCTTTCTTGGAGATAGGTCACTAGTTCTTTTTTATTTCCTAGATATATTCCTCCAAGAAGATGACCACCAAGGCATTTCAGCTCATCATTGTCAGGATTGCACATAATTTTATTGAAGAGGAAAAGTGCGATATCCTTTCTCTCCTTCCCAACCTTAATTAATGGCTCAAAAAGGTTTGCATATGCCAAATCCTTATTGAATTTTGAGGCTATTAGCTCAAGAATCTGATAATATTCAGGAGTATTTGATGCTAGATCATACAATAGTTCTGAAAAAATGTTGTTATAGTTGATGAATTTGTAGGGATCTGATATTACTTCTTTAATTATTTGGATTTTATTCTCTAATGACAATATTGCGATTTTACTCCTGTAGTCTTCTATCTGATTTTCTTTACTTATCTGCTTCAGGTCGAACATAGATCTTTTCTATTGATTAATGGACAGATTTTTCAAAGATGCTTACGTTGGCTGCAACATTCATTCTTCCAAATTGAACAGAAGGTAACAATGTTATTTTCATGAACAAATAACAGATAATACTTTTTATTTTGTCCCTTTTTGTATCATATGGAGCCGATGCCGGACTATATATTCCCATGCCGCACCACAGTCTAAACAGTGTTGGATATGTGTCTTGGCATCCATATCTGTATTCTTAGACTTACATTGCGGACATTTTCGTTTACCGTGTGGGATTTCAGGAGTAGCTTCTGACTGTTTAGGAATATCCTTAGTGTGTTTTTCACCCTCGTTTTCTTCCTGATGCGATGCGCAGATTTTCACAATATCGGTCATGGGAAATATCTTACCGTTTAGGTCCTGGGTGTGGATCTCCTTCCAGGTATCCACATCATAGTCTCCCTTGCGACGTGCCCGTGATAGAAACATAGAATAGATTTTTTTACACTGCGAGCAATCGCAGAATTCTATCTTTAAGAGTCCTGAGGGTAGTGTCTCAAATTTTCTGTAAAATGGATACCCTGGATCCCGCATGATCATCT
>JASEJL010000069.1 GCA_030016465.1 Patescibacteria group bacterium
ATTAGAACTTTTCTCCTTTATAAATCCAGACCTTTATCCCAATCACTCCATAAGTACAGTAAGCTCTATCTTGAGCATAATCAATATCAGCACGCAAGGTCTGTCGGGGTAACCTGCCTCTTTTTAACCATTCGGTTCTGGCAATTTCTATTCCATTTAATCGACCGGCTACCTGAACTCTCGCCCCCTCAACTCCTTTGACCGCCATAATTTTATCTAAGGCTTGTTTTAGAACTCTTCGATAAGGAAGTCTTTTTTCAATTTGCTGGGAAATCCATTGGGCAGCCAAAGTAGCTGAAGCCCAGGGCTCTTTAATCTCTCTAATTTCTAGTTTTATTTCTTGTTTTTTTTCTTTTAAAATTTTTTTTTCCAATTCCTTTTTTAATTCCTCTACTCCTCCCCCTCCCCGGCCAATAATTAGCCCAGGTCTGGCTGTGGAAATTATGATCTTAGCTTTACCAGGAAATCTCTCAATCTCAATTTTCTCCACTCCTAATTTTCCAATTTTCTTTTTCAAAAATTCCCGAATTTCAAAATCCTCCTTCAATAATTTTTTAAAATCTTTTTCATAAAATCCTCGGGATTCCCAATCGGTTATTTCCTTTATTCGAAATGCTTTTGGGTGAACTTTTTTCATAAAAACCTGTGAATTAGGAATAACTATTAGAATGCCTTACGTCTGAATATTTTCTTAATTCCTCGCTTAATTTTTGTTTTGGCTACTTCAATTTTTGGTTTTAATTTCACTTTTTTGATTTTTGATACCTTTTCTATTTCCTCAGCTTTTTCAATTTTTTCTACTTTTTTAATCTCTTTAGCCTTTTTTGGTTTTTTCTCAATTGCCGAACGTAAGCGAGGTGTAAGATGAGATTTTACCTCAGCAAGCTCATTAAGAATTATGGTGATATGGGAAGTTTTTTTCTGAATTGGAGAGGCCATTCCTCTGGCTCTAGGCATCCATCTTTTATATTTCGGACCTTCATCAACTAAAATTTTTGAGATATAAAGATTTTTTTCTTTTAATTGGAAATTTGCTTTGGCATTAAAAACAGCTTGTTTCAAAAGTTTGAGTAAAACCTTAGCGGCTTTTTTGGTTGTAAAACTTAAAATGGTCTGAGCTTCCTCAACTGATTTTTTCCTAATTAAATCAGCAACCAATCTAACTTTCCTAGGGGCAATTCGTAAATAACGGAGTTTTGCTGTTACGAACATATTTTAGCTTCTTAGCTTCTTAGCTTCTTAGGATTTAGAAAATTATTCTTAAAAAGCTAGAAAGCTAAAATCTAGGAAGCTTTTTTTATCTTCTCAGCTTCTTTCTTAGCTGCTTTTTGTTCCAGTTCCCTTTGCATTCTTCCACCATGCCTAAAAAACTTGGTGGTTGGAGAAAACTCACCAAGCTTATGGCCAACCATTTCTTCGCTTACCTTAACTGGAATAAATTCTTTGCCATTATGAACTCCAAAAGTAAAACCAATCATTTCCGGGCAAATGGTGCAATCACGAGCCCAGGTTTTAATTATTTGGCCTGGTTCAGCTTTTCGTATCTTTTCTAATAATCTTTGATCAATATAGGGACCTTTTTTTAAACTACGAGCCATGGTTTTTATTTTCTTCGTTTAATTATTAGTTTATCAGTCCATTTTTTCTTTCTAGTTTTTACTCCTTTAGCTGGTTTTCCCCAGGGAGTTTTGGGATGTTTTAAACCAATAGGCGTCTTCCCTTCTCCACCACCATGGGGATGGCTAGGCGGTATCATGGCTGTTCCTCTGACAGTCGGTCGCCAACCTTTTAATCTTCTTCTGCCGGCCTTACCAATTATTTCAAATCTTTTCTCGGGATGAGAAACCTGACCAATGGAGGCAAAACATTGTTGGGATACCTTTCTAATCTCTTTTGATGGCATTTCCAGATGAGTATAAGGAGGTTCTTGAGCTATCACCTTAGCTGAAGTTCCGGCTGACCTAACCATTTTCCCTCCTTTACCTGGCTCTAATTCAATATTATAGACCGGAGTTCCGACCGGAACATTTATTAATTTCATTCTATTTCCAATTTTAATTTCAGCTGCTTCTTGGCAAACAATTTCATCTCCAATCTTTAAATCTTTAGAAGCTAAAATATATCTTTTCTCACCATCTGAGTATTCAACTAAAGCAATATAAGCTGTTCTATTGGGGTCATATTCCAAAGCAATAACTTTGCCCTTTTGACCCAATTTTTCCTGGCCAAAATCAATTAGACGATAAAGTCGCTTTACTCCACCGCCCCTGTGTCTGATGGTAATTCGACCACTCCTCCCTCTCCCTGCTCTTTTTTTTAAAGAGATGAGGAGTTTTTTCTCTGGTTCTTTTTTTGTTAATAATGATTTCATTAATAAAATTATTCAATTAACGAATTAACGCATTAAAGAATTAATTCGTTAATTGGCAATTCTTTAATTTTCTAATTTAAAATTTATCTCGGCATTATTTCAATTTTTTGGCCCTCCTTTATTTTAACAATTGCTTTTTTATATCCTTTTCTCCAACCACTAATTCTTCCCAGTCTTCTTCTTTTGGCCGGCACCTTAATAATTTTAACCGAAAGCACATCGACTCCGTAGAGGTCTTTAATTGCCTTTTTAATTTCCACTTTATTTGCTTTTGACCAAACTTTAAAAACATATTGATTTCCTTTTGCCAGCAAGGTTGCTTTTTCAGTCACGTGGGGAGTTTTTAAAACTTTTGAAATCTCTACCATATTGTTACTTTAAAAATGTTTCTTTTATTACTTTTATTGAATCTTTTGGTATTACTAAATATTTAAAAGAAAGAATATCCAAAACGTTAAGGTTGCGAGCTAAGAGGGTATCAACCTTGGGAAGATTTCTGGCGGCTAAAATTAGGTTTTTATCATAATCTGGCAAGACAATTAAGGTGCTTTCTTCTCGGCTGGGAAGTTTTTTTAAAATTTCGGTTATCAGTTTTGTTTTAACTCCCTCAATTTTCAATTTATCTAACAATATTAGCAGATTATTTTTGACTTTGCTAGACAAAACCATAAAGAGGGCTTTTCTTCTCATTTTCTTTGGAATTCTCTTTTTAAAAACTCTTTCCTTTGTTGGCCCAAAAGTCACTCCTCCACCTCGCCATAAAGGAGAGCGAATCGAACCATGTCTGGCTCTTCCCGTTCCTTTCTGTCGCCAAGGTTTCTTTCCCCCACCTCTAACTTCTCCCCTACCTTTAGTATGCGCAATAACTCTTCTCCGATTTGACATTTGGGATATCACCACCTGATGAATCAAATCCGGATTCACTTTTACCTCAAATATTTCTGATGGTAATCTAGTCTGTCCAATTTTTTCACCTTTTTGATTGTAAGTATTGATAAACATAGATTTATTTAGTATAATTTATTCGGAGGTGATAGAATGTTAACAATCCATAACTACTCAATACCAGTGCAAGATTATTTTTCTCTTAACTTGCCTAAGGGGGCTAAAATTCTGACGGTACAAACCGAGAAGGGAGAGCCAAAAATTTGGGCGCTCGTAAATCCGGCGTACCCAACAGAAACTCGCAACTTTCGCTTAGCTGTAACCGGCCATCCAATTAAAGAATCTGAAGAAGATTTGAAATATATCGGAACATTCCAGCTATGTGAGGCTGGACTCATCGGTCATCTATTCGAGATAAGAGAAAATAATCACGCCATTTAAAGTCTCCAGCGGGCGGACTCTAAATGCCTACTTAAGCACCGAACATCAAATGACTAGTAGGTGCTTTTTCTTTTCTTTCAATTTCCTAAAATTCATTTTCCTAAAATTCAATTTCCTAAAACCCAAGTCACAAAAAATACTATGCACTAGTGCAAGGTTTTTTTTAACAATTAATATCTTGGGTTAACTTTTTAAAATTCTATTAATTTGTTTATAAAGGATTGATTTTTGGTCTAATTTTTTTATTCTTTGTCGAATTCGATCTTTTTGTCTTTTACTCATCATTTTAATTATGTCCTCTATTAAAAGCTGGGGCCAAAACATTAAAGGGTATCTTCTCCTAAATCTTCGCCAATCTTCCATCGCATAATCCCAAGAGCTGGGAAGTTTTGGTTTTTCTTTCTTTGTCCTTTCTGCTATTATCCTGAATCCCTCGCCGCTTTCTAATAACCATTGATTAACCCTAGCTATTGTCGCATTGCCAACTTTTAATGAACTTTCTATATCTCGGTAATTTTGGCCTTCAAGTAAGAGTTTAGCAATCTTTATTCTCTTAGCTAACATTATCATTTCCTGTTTGGTCAAGAGGTCAGTTATAAAATCCATTATCTCTTGAGAATTCTTTAAAACCGAAATTGCCTCACAAAACTCCTTCAATAATTCCTCTCTTTCTCTACTTGAAATTTTTG
>JASEJL010000070.1 GCA_030016465.1 Patescibacteria group bacterium
TAAATCCTGCGTGAAAATGACGATTTTTGACTCATCTTGACCATTCGTATGCCAATGAAAATTTCGTTGGCAGACGAATTATCTAGACGAGCGGTAAAAGTTTTTTGATTCGTTCTTGGGCATAGTAAAAAGCATCTTGATAAGGATTGTTTCTTGGGAAGCGAAGAGTTGGAATGTTTCTACTGCGGACAAACTCTCCCGGCATCATCAGCAATCGATGACGAATGGTGGGTAAAGTGAATGACTGCCAATCATTTGGAAGACACAATCTCTTGAACCAGGTTACAAGATTGTAAGCAAGAAGAGAGAGTTCGGTATACAAAGTATTGGCAGTAAAAGAATTAGTTGGCGCTTTACCAAATGGATAATCTTCTTTTAAGGTTCTGACGATCCGTTCTTGGGCTGAACGATCTTGATAGAATCGAAATATATTGTAGGGTTTGAGATCAAGATTGGTGACAATAACTGAGTAGGCATAGCGATCAAGGGTAAACAGAGTGGTTTGGGAATCAGTCGGTTCTTTCGGCAGTTTCCTCCTTAAGACCACAAATCGTTCCTTCTTTTTCCAACCGTGAGGCTGATAATGGAATTCAGCGGCAGAAAATACTGGTGAAATACGATAGTATCGTAGACCTCCAACCCTTAGCTTAAAGAGCGAAGTGAGACGAGCGACGATAGCGAATTGAGCCTGATTTTCCCTTAATAATGAGATAAAATTGCCATCATAGAAGCCAACATCAGCCCGAAAACGCAGACGATTGTGGTGGGGTAAAAGAGAAAAGATTGTTTTCATCAGTTCGTCGATTCCATCAGCGGTATGGACATTGCCGGGACGAAGAAACCCACCAAGACAATCTTTCAGATGGGCTTCGGTAACAACCAAAGGATGATATGATTTCTTTCCAGGATAGTCTGGATTGTATCCTCTGAAAGCACCTTCTTGGTTACCGTAAAGTGTCTGGACGGTTGAATCGCAATCAAACCAGAAACTTGATAACATGGATGGGAAACAAAGAAAGTAGGCCCGTAAATCGTTATGAATTTTACACAGTTGCGGCAAGATCTCAGGCGCGGAACGGACAAGAAAACGACGCAAGGTAGTAGGATTAGGAAAATTAGGCAAGCCGCGGTCAAGTATTGGAATACGCCATTCGTTTTCAGAAGCGCAGATACTTCAATCTTTTCAAGACCAAGAATCATAGGATACATTAGAGCGATAAGCAATTCTGTTAAACTGTAACGGTTATTCCGTTGAGTGTATCTGAGATGATGATTGAGGTATCTCCGGAAATGTAGCTGTTGCAGGAAACGGCTGAAAAGATATATCCCGCCGAAGTGAGTAAGCCAGGGGGAAGTAAATTTTGTACGGATATTTCGTGGTCCAGAACTCATTACCCAATACTAACAAAAAGTTAATGTTGGGTAAAGAGAAATTTTTGTCTAAACAATAGCGAAATACAAACAATTTTTAAAATTTTTTAAGAGCAATAATTAAATTTCACGCAGGATCTAGGTAATTAAAATCATAAAAGAAAAACAAACTCTTTAAAATTAAAAAACAAGGAAAATCTCTCGATCTTCCTTTCATTGTGAGGTATTAAGTTGCCAAGATAGACCCGATGATATCTCGGCAACTCTGATGTTTTTAAGGAGCTTGAAGTCTATCCCAGAGAGTTTTCACCGGCAGCAGCATTAAAGATAAACCACTTCAACTTGTTTTGCTTCATCTCCAAAGACTTCCTTTAAAGCCTCAATTACTTGAGACTTTATAACTTCGTCGTCAAAGGCTTTGCCCTTTGTCACGCTAAGTTCATAGGTCTTAATAAAAATGTCAGTTACCCCGGGAATATTCATCACCTTTCTGAGGAGAGTTGCCCCTACTCTACCAACTGTTTTTTTCAGATCCTCGTCGATATTCCACGGGCTCTGGAAGTGCTTTAGAGAGGAGTTGGAAATCTTTTTGGTGACGTGATATATTGTCGTGTCCGGGTCTGCTGGGTTAGGGTTAGTCTGTACTATTATTTTATTTTTAATTGGCTCACCCATTTTTCGTTCCTCCTTTCTTGTCGTCGTATTTCAGTTCCTTGAAGCTTGGAAGTTTCTTCGGGTCCGAGAAACCCTGAAAAGAACTATTTTTACTATATAGCATACTTTGACAAATTTGTCAAGAGTATGTACAGTAACAGATCACTCATTTGAAGTAATGTAGTTAAAAACAAGTTGTTTCATAGCTGGAAATAGATTTTGAGTTTTTCTTCTTAAGGTTTCAATTACTGAGAGATTTGTTTCATGATGCTATTTTAAATATTCACTTGTGCTATATAGTTGTTTAGTTTAGAATAAAGAGTAGATAAAGGTCGAATTGTTTTAATTATAACCTAATCTTCTAAGTTAAACAATTATATGGCACCAATATTTGTTCGTCCTTTAAAAGAAAAAGAAAAGAAGGTTTTAAAGAAAGCCTTAAAAAGTTATGATATTATAGTTTACAAAAGGGCAAAGACAGTTTTGTTATCAGCTCAAGGTAAAAAAGCTCCTGAGATTGCTGAACTAATAGACTTCCATCTAAATAGTGTTCGTTCGGCTATTAATGGATTTAATAAGAAAGGTTTAGCTATTCTTAATCATCCTCAAAATGGTGGAAGGAAACCTATCTTTACTAAGGAAATAAGAAAGGAAATTATTAATCTCTTAAAAGATAAGCCTCGAAAATATGGCTTCTGGCAGGTTAGTTGGAGCCTCTCAGCTTTAGCTAAAGCAGCTATTAAATCAAAGATTGTTAAAAAGATTAGTTTTGTTAGAATTTGGCAGATTTTCAAAGAAGAAGGTCATTCTTATCAGAAAAGCAAAACTTGGATTTCCAGTCCTGATCCTCAATATGATTTAAAAAAAAGATTATTGACCAGATAAAAGAAGCTCTTAAAGATAATCAGACCTTAATTTATACTGATGAATCAGGAACTTACCGAGTAAAACCTTATGAAGGTAGAAGCTATCAACCTCTTAAAAGGCCAAGAAGAGTTCCAGCCAGATGGCAAACTAAAGGAAAAATAGAAATTATTGCTGGTTATGATTTTAAGAACAAAAGTATTATTCCTCAATTCAGTAGATCTAAGAAAACTCTTGATTTTCAGAAATTCCTTAATAACCTATTTAAAAGATATAAGGATTATCAGAAAATATTTGTTGTGCTAGATAATTTCAAGTCTCATAAAGCTGAAGAATTAATAAGATGGTTAAGAATTAAGAACAAATTAAACAAAAAACAGAAAAAAGTTATTCTTCAGCTTCTCTATCTTCCTAGTTATTCTCCCTGGCTAAATCAGATTGAACCTATCTTTGGAACAATGGTCAAAATGGTAATTAAAAACTCAAACTATCGATCAGAAAAAGAACTAATTCAAGCTATCAAAGGTTTCTTTAGAGAATTCAGTAAAAGGAAGAAATCCAACAAGTGATTATTTAAAATAGCATCATGAGTTTGAGCTCCCTGGATACTTCGGTTACCTCCCATTATCTTTCTGGCCATAACAGCAGGTCTAATTGCTCTTTCGGCTAAATTGTTATCAGGAGGAACTTCTGGATTTCTGATACAGAGAATTAGCTCTGAAGTATGTTTAGCTATGAGATTGAAAAGTTTTTGGAGATTTTGATCTTTGGTCTTGGTTTGGCTAATCCTGAGCAGTTCTTTCTTAATAAAATCAGCTTTTTCCTCTCTTTCTTTTATTGAGTGAAGCTGGTTTCTAAAGGATAAGGTTTCTTGGTATAGGCTGTGAAGTTTAGAATTGAGTTTAATTCTCTGTTTGGTTTGGTTTTGAGTTAGCAATTCCTTACTTTTCCGCAATAGATGAACCCAGCATTTTCCTTTATGCTTAAATTGATTGTAACCAGCATAGAAATCACTGACTACTACTCCATTAAAATCCTTTCCTAATACTTTTTGGGGTATTCCCTTGCCTCTGGAGTGGGAGATAGTGTATCTGACTACCTTATCGCCAACAAAAGCCCAGAGCCAGCCATTTTGGCCATCAATTCTCCAACCAGTTTCATCAGGATGAACTACCGGAGAAGCCCGAATCCTTTCTATGATTTCTCTCCATTTCTGTTTAAATACTTCCTTTCCTTTCTTTAAGAGTTGATTTATCTCTCCTTCGCTGATTTCAAGATTAAAGTAGGTTTTTA
>JASEJL010000004.1 GCA_030016465.1 Patescibacteria group bacterium
GAATAAATGACGACTTTTGTAAAAGTTTTGTATTACAGAATGCAAAGTGGACGCACACTTTGGCAAGACAGGGGCCAAATAGTGCCAGAGCCAGCTAACTGAACGAATGTGTTGCCAAAGAAATACCTCGCAAAATTAGAGCAAATATCACAAAATTTTCTAAAAGATTTCATCCAAATCAGCATGTCAGATAAAGGCAATCCCTATCAGAACAACAAATACCTGAAGCTTTTTTAAAACCTTAAAATACAACGAGGTTTACCTGAACAAATACGATGATTTTGAAAAAACCTACAGCAACATTAAAAAATTCATTGAAGTTGTTTACCAGAAAAAAAGCTTCATTCCTCCCTGGGTTACCTCTCTCCAGATGAATTCGAAGCCCAAATCCTGGTCGGGCAATGCCAAAAGGTCGAACAACAACTAACCTTAACAATCAAATAAATTTACCCCCAAATCTTGTTTTAGTTTTCCTGAATTTTTGTTGAAAAATGGGGGTTACTTCAGGAATATAGAACAAAATTATGATTAAGAAATTCTTACGAAATGTATTACTTATTACTATAGCTATTATAGTTATTGGATTTGCTAGTTATGGAGTTTATCAAGTGCGGGTTTCTACTTCAAAAATTCCATCTGAGCAATCGGAAATTTTCGCGCCTTCTGCACCTTTAGAATCTCAAGTACTTGAACATAAAATAAAAGAAGAAATAAAAGAAGAAATAAAAGAAGATATAGGAATAGATATAATAAAAACTGATATAGTAGCTCAAAACAATCATGATTGGCCAACCTTTCTCTCAATTCGCACAGCAAAACCTGGTCCTCCAGAAAACAGAATGGACTATGAGGTGCTGAGAGAGAAATATCCAGAAAATGACTTTATCCAGAACATTATAACAGCTCGATTGGTTGGGATAAAAGCTCTCCCACCCAGTTTAGTGGCAGGCCTTACAAGAATGGATAAATATCTGGAGCTCTATGGTGAAGTTAAGACCTACTATGTAGGAATTGAATATCAGTTAAAGAAAGAGAATCGCGCTTTTTACAACGGAGTCAACTATCGGCTTTATGTTCTTGGCCCAGAAGAAGAGAGTTGGGTAATTGTTGAGGCTTTTGAAATGCCAGTACATTTGATGATTGAAGCAGGATATGGCTTTGGCACGGAGGAAGAGAAGATTGCTTTGAGAATTCAGCAAGAGCGTCAACGCACTGGTAAATTTATCAATGCCAGAGGTGAAATTATTGAGGAATAGGGGCCGCACTAAGGTAGATTGAAAGGAAAAAAATGAAAAGATAGAAACTGGACTTGACAGAGGTTTTTTGTCAGGATAAATTAGAGTTGAGGGGGTGCGAGATGTTATTCTCTAAGGCCAACAGTATTTAGCAAAGGAGGTTCAAAGGACGTCTCTGGTAAGGGCCAACTCCAGCGAATTCGATCGAACCGATTTTGTTAAGACTGAGCCCCCTCACTAAAGAAGAGCATTTTGAGCTCTTTTTTAGTTTGAGAAAATATGTTAGAATAAAAAAGTGATGAGACAAGAGAAATTTGAAATTGTTGTTTCCGGAGCTGCTCACGTTAGTCACTGCTGTGACAACATAGAAGAAATAACCAAAGAAGTCGGCAGAGAAATTGCCAGGCAAAATTGTAATTTGGTTACCGGAGCGACCACCGGCGTCCCCTATTTTGCCGCTTTGGGTTGCAAAGAAGCTGGCGGTTTTAATATAGGGTTTTCACCAGCTGCCTCAGAGAAGGCTCATCTTAAAACCTACCGGCTTCCTTTGACTCCTTTTGATATAATGATTTACACCGGAGCTGACTATACGGGAAGAAATATTATAATGACGAAATCGGCTGACGGTGTGATTATTATCTGTGGCCGAATGGGGACCTTGCACGAATTTGTCACCGCTTTTGAACTTCAAAAACCAATTGGCGTTTTAGAAGGAAGTGGGGGAACGGCTGATAAAATTAGGCAGATTGCTACCGGTCCCTATCGCGGGGTGAAAAAAATTATTTATGAAAAAGACCCGAAAACCCTGGTTAAAAATTTAATTGAATTAATAAAAAAAGAAAAGAAACAAACCAAAGGTCGACTGGGAAATAATAATTTTTAAAAATTATGTCACAAGAAGAACCTCTTTCTGAAGAAGGAAAATTAATTGGCAAAGTCACTCATTATTTTTCAAAAATTGGAGTGGCTGTAATTAAACCATTAGATACTTTGAAAGTTGGCGACACTATTCGGATTGTCGGCGGCGAAACCGACTTTAATCAAGTTGTTGAGACAATGGAAATTGATCATCAAAAAGTAGAAACAGCCAAAGCTGGTGATTTAGTTGGTTTGAAAGTTAGTCAAAAAGTTAGAGAGGGATACAAAGTTTATAAAATATAGAGGATAAAACCAAAACATGGAAATTATTATTCAGCTAATTTTAGCTACTTTTTTAGGTATTTTGATTGGCCTGGAAAGAGAGATAAAGAAAAAAGAAGCCGGGCTCCAGACTTATAGTTTGGTTGCTCTGGGCACTTGTCTTTTTACCATTATTTCTTTTGAATTGTTTAATTCTTTTTTTGATAAAACTGGAATTAGTTTCGATCCTTCAAGAATAATTATGGCAATAGCTGTTGGAATTGGTTTTATTGGCGCCGGAGTGATTTTTCGCCAGCCCTCAGGGATTATTGGTTTAACTACCGCTGCCGGTTTATGGACGACAGCCGCTATTGGAATTGCCATCGGAGTCAAACTTTATTTTCTGGCCATCTTAACTACTTTTTTTACTCTTTTAATTCTGGCTGGTTTTGGCTTGGTTGAAAAAAAAATTCTGAGAAAATAAACCCCGTTAGAAGTCCTCGGCAGAAAAAATTTAATTTAAATTTTTTCTGCATCAGATTAACGGGGTCATATCCATAATTCATATCTATCTAAAATTAACTGTAAGTTATATAAAGACAGACTTCTAACGGGGTAAATTATTCGTAATTCGTCTAAATTCGTAATTCCTAGCTTATGAAATTTATTGCTGATTTTCATTTACATAGTAAATATTCGAGAGCTACTTCCAGAAACATGGACTTAGAGAGTCTTGATAAGTTGGCAAAGATTAAGGGAATCAAAGTCTTAGGTACTGGAGATTATACTCATCCCGAGTGGTTAAAAAATTTAAAAGAAAAATTAGAACCAGCCGAACCTGGGCTTTTTAAATTAAAGGATACCAATTCAGAAACCCGTTTTATTTTAACTACTGAAGTTAGTTGCGTTTATTCTAAGAAAAATCGGGTTAGAAAAATCCATATTATAGTTTTTGCTCCCTCTTTTGAAATAGTTGAAAAAATTAATACTCACCTGGGCTGGATAGGTAACCTAAAAGCCGATGGCCGGCCGATTTTGGGTTTAGACGCCAAAGAATTGACTAAAATAGTTTTGAATATTTCTGAAGATTGTTTAATAGTTCCCGCTCACTGTTTATTACCAGATACTTTTTTACATTGTAATCCAGGTTTAAAGATGATAAAAGATATTTCTATTGGGGATTTAGTTTACGCTCATAATGGACGATATCAAAAAGTGCAAAAAGTTTATAAACGGCCTTATAAAGGGAAGATAATTAATGTAAAGCCTTATTATTTCAGAATCGGTTTAAAAACTACTCCCGAACACCCATTTTTTGGAATTAAATCACATAAATACTGTCCCACCATGGGTTGTAAGACAATTTGCCAGAAAAATTGTGCTTTCATCAAACGCCGAAGGTGTCCTCATAGATATTTTGAGAACTACCAGCCTCAATGGATTCAAGCAAAAGATATTGAAAAAGGAGATGTGCTTATTTTTCCTAGATTCAACGATATTACAAAAGACATAAAAGAAATTAGACTTAGTAGTTATCTTTCTAGAAAACAATTTAAAGTTTTTGAAAATAAAGTAACTTGCACTCGAGGAAGAATAGATAAAAAATTGCCAAATATAATAAAAATTGATAAAGCTTTTTGTAGATTAATAGGATATTACATTTCAGAAGGTTATACAGACAATAGAGATTCAATTTCATTTTGCTTTAAACGAAATGAAAGAAAGTATATTCGCGATTTAAAGTTTCTTATGAAAAAAATTTTTGGACTTACTTCACCAAGGATTTATGAAAGAAAAAATGCTGATAGTTTAGAAATTATTTATTTTTCAAAAATTTTAGCTAAAGTTTTTAGTAAACTTTTTTATAATTCTCTTACTGTAAAGAAAGCTTGTACTAAATGCTTGCCGTTTTGGATGCTAAATCTACCATTAGAAAAACAGGTAGAAATTTTTCAAGGTTGGTGGAGAGGAGATAGTGGAGTTACATCTTCGAGAGAATTAATGAATCAGATGAAAATTATTTTGCTTCGTTTGGGAATAATTCCTTCTATTAGTGCACAAACGGCAGAAGATTTTAATAAAAGCAAGCACAAAATAGAAAATAGAACTATTAAGGCACAAGGTAACCTTTTTTATTTTCATAATCTTTCATTTTTTAAAGACTTATTTAAACTATTAAGAACCCCGGAATTTAAAAAATTCAAAACAAAACTTACTCGAAGACACGGATGGCTTGATAAAAAATATATCTATATTCCAGTGCGCAATATTGAAATCAAGAATTATGAAGGGGAGGTGTATAATTTAGAAGTAGCTAAAGATAATTCTTATGTAGCTGAATTCGCCACAATCCATAATTGTTGGACGCCATGGTTTTCTTTGTTTGGTTCTAGATCAGGTTTCGATTCAATCGAGGAATGCTTTGAAGATTATTCAAAATATATCTATGCTGGAGAAACTGGTTTATCCAGTAACCCAGCTATGAATTGGAGATTATCAGCTTTAGATAAAATTACTTTAATAAGTTGTTCAGATGCCCACAGTCCGGTAAAAATAGGTCGGGAGGCAAATGTTTTTGATACTGAATTGAGTTATTTCTCAATTATTGAAACCATAAAATCAAAAGATCCTCAAAAATTTTTATACACCATTGAATTTTTTCCTCAGGAAGGGAAATATCATTATGATGGTCACAGATTATGCGGAATTAGATTATCACCTCAAGAATCAAAAAAATCGGGAAATATCTGCCCTAACTGCGGCCGACCATTAACAATCGGCGTTTTAAATAGGGTTGAAGAATTAGCCAACAGGCCAGAGGGATTTAAACCGGAAAATGCCATTCCTTTTAAAAGTTTGATTCCTCTGGAAGAAATCATTGCCGACGCTTTAGGAGTAATGACTGGCACAAGACGAGTTGAAGAAGAATACAAAAATCTAATTGACAAATTTGGTTCTGAATTTAATGTTTTACTTGATGTTTCACGTTCCGAATTAGAAAAGGCAACTTTATCTGAAATTGCCGAAGGAATAATCAGGGTTAGAGAAGGCAAAGTTTATATTGAACCTGGCTACGACGGAGTTTACGGCAAAATCAGAATCTTTTCTCCGGGCGAACAAAAAACCGTCTCCCGCCAAAAAACCTTGTTTTAATATGACCATTGGAATAGCCCGAGCTTTAATTTATTGGAAAAGACCGTATTTTTGGGAGAATTTTTTTGAGAATTTGGGTTTTCAAGTTTTGGTTTCGCCAGAAACTAACAAAGAAATTGTCGAATGGGGGGTAAAGGTTTCTGATCCGGAAAATTGCTTTTCTAATAAGGTTTATTGGGGTCACTTGGTGTGGCTTGACGGCAAATGCAATTTAATTTTTGTACCAAGATTAAAAGCGACCGAAGACAAATTAGAATATTGTCCTAAATTTTTTGGCTTGCCGGATTTGGCTAAAATTTTAGTTAAAACACCGATTTTGACTGAAACCTTTGACCCGAGAAAAGAAAAAACCGAAAAAACTTTTAAGAAACTGGGAAAAAAATTAAAAAAAGATAATCGGGAAATAAAAAAAGCCTTTGAAATTAGCCTTTTAAAAGAAAAAGAATTGAAAGAGAAAGAGAACCGGGAGTTTTTTGAAAAAATTCACTCTGAAAAACAAAAAATTATTCTGATTTCTCACCCCTACAATTTGTATGATGAATATGTTAATTTGAGGATAAAAGAAAAACTGGAAAAATTGGGAGCCGAACCAATATTGATAGATAAAGTACCATTACAAAATCAAAAATCAAAAATGAAAAATCAAAAGTCAAAAGTCATAGATTTCCACTGGGAATTTGGCAGAGAAATAATGGAAAAAATCCAAGAAATTTTGAAATACAAAATTTCAGGAGCAATTGAGGTTTCTTCTTTTGCCTGTGGTTGTGACGCTGTCTTGAAAGAATTTGTTGCCAAAGAATTCAAAGAAAGAAAAATTCCCTTTCTCTATTTAATCATTGATGAACACACCGGCGAAGCTGGTTTTCAAACCAGATTAGAAGCCTTTTTAGACACTTTAAAATAACACTCCCTGCTTTTTCTAAAACTCATTTAACGAAACACAACCTTCTAGTTTCGTTTTTTTTCTTTTTTCTTTTCTTTCTTTTCTTTTTCTTTTTCTTTTTTTTGCCGAAAACCGTCACAAAATTGAAAAAAAGCCAAAAATATGTTAAATTAAACGAAATAAAACATAAGCGATATTAAACTCATGAAACAAAACAATAATAGAACTTTAGAATTAGAATGGAAAGGAAAGAAAACCGAAGTAGAAAAAATTACTTTACCTTTTCAGGTGGTGGAGACAATAAATGAACCGAGAGTTGGTGAACTAAAAGAGCAGAGGCTTTTTGCTAAGCAGATGCCAAAATGGTGGCCTGAAGATTGGAGAAATAAACTGATTTGGGGAGATAACAAGTATATAATGTCTTCGTTTTTGCCAGAATTTGCCGGAAAAATCAATTTAATTTACATTGATCCACCTTTTGCTACTGGGGCGGATTTTTCAATTAAAATGAAAATTGGTGATTTGGAATGGACTAAAGAACCATCAGTGATTGAAGAAAAAGCATATCGTGATGCGTGGGGTAAGGGTTTGGATTCTTATTTACAAATGATGTATGAAAGATTGGTTTTAATGCGTGAACTTTTGGCAGAAAATGGGTCAATTTATGTCCATTTGGATTGGCATGTTGGGCATTATGTCAAGGTGATGATGGATGAGATTTTTGGGAAGGAGAATTTTAGGAATGAAGTGGTATGGCATTATAGGAGATGGACGGCAGTATCTAACAAATATCAAGCACTTCACGATTTAATTTTGTGGTATACAAAATCCGATTCTTATACTTTTAACACTCCTTATGAGCCTTATGGTGATTGGGTAAAAAAGGATTATAAATATGTTGATGAAGAAGGCAGACGATGGCGATGGCATACAGTAAAAGGTGTTAGATACAAGGTATATTTAGAAGATGAAGAGAAAGGAGTTAAGGTAGGGGATGTTTGGCAAATCCCTTATATAGTTTCAACTGCACTTGAAAGAGTCGGTTTTGACACTCAAAAACCCGAAGCCCTTCTCAAACGCATCATCCTCGCATCTTCTAATCCTGGCGATATTGTCGCTGACTTCTTCTGTGGCTCCGGTACAACCGGTGCAGTTGCTGAAAAACTTGGCAGGCGATGGATTATGTCAGATTTATCTAAATTTGCTATTCATACAACCAGAAAACGCCTTTTAGATATTCCAAATTGTAAGCCATTTGAGATTTTGAATTTAGGTAATTATCAAAAACAAAAATTTATTGAAAATAATCATCCGCCAGTTGAAAAATATGTTAAATTTATTCTCCAACTTTATCGAGCCGAACCATTAGAAGGTTATAAATTTATTCATGGTAAAAAGGGCAAAAATTTAGTCCACATTAGTGGTGTAGATAGTATTGTTACTGAAAAGGAAATCAGAGATGTTTTATCAGAAGCCCAATCAATTGGTGCAAAATTTTTAGATATTTTAGGCTGGGATTTTGAAATGGGACTTGATGAATTAGTTGATAGAATTAGTGAAGAATATGAAATAAAAACAAGATTAGTTCAAATCCCAAAAGAAGCATTAGAAGTTAAAAGTCCAGCCAGAGAAGAAGTTAAATTTTTTGATTTAAATTATTTAGATGTTGGTTATGAGGTTAAGGATAAAAAAGTTATTATTAGCTTGAAAGAATTCTCCATTGCTAACCAAGAATATTTGCCGGACGATGTTAAAGAGAAAATCAAGAAATTCACTGATCTAATTGATTATTGGGCAGTAGATTTTGATTACAAAAAGGATACTTTTCACAATATGAAACAATCCTTTAGAACCAGAAAACACCCAAACTTGGAAACTTTTTTATCTCACACCTATGAAAAATCAGGAGAGTATTCAATTTTAATTAAGGTCGTTGATATTTTTGGAAATGATACAAATAAATTGATGAAGGTGAAAATATAAATTATGTATTTAATGTATATTGATGAATCAGGTAGACCTGGTTTAAGTAAAAAAGATTTAAGACACCATTTAGCTTTAATATCTGTTTTGATTAAAGATAGCGATTGGAATCGTATTATTTTTGATTTTAACAAAATTAAGTTAGATATTTTTGGTAGAATAGATATAGAATTTAAATCAAATCTTATTCGGCGTCGCGAATCACCATTTGATATTCTTTCAGACGAGGCATATCAAAATTTAATGAATAGATTAGAAACATTCTTTAAGGATGCATCACTTACACTTATTGCTGCCGTAATTAATATTGATGCTTTAATTTCTAAATATACCCAACCAGCTGATCCCTACGAATTAGCTTACCAGTTTATTCTTGAGCGAGGAAATAGAATGATGATAGAAAATAATAATTATGGATTCATTATTTTAGACAGTAAGTCTGGACAACTAGGTATTGATGTTGATACTCAGGATCATAAACTTATTGTTTTAACTAATATTTTAAGAAAAAAGACAACTCGAATTTTAGGCGATATATCTTTTGGAGATTCACGATATATAACTGGGTTACAGATTGCTGACCTCGCTGTTTATCCTTTTTATCATCGTTTTGAATATAATAAACCAGATTATATAACTTACCGATTAATGGAGAACAAATTAAGAAAGGGTCCTCGTGGTGAGATAGAAGGTTTTGGGTTAAAATATTTTCCAAAATAAAATGGCCGCGCCTCGGTTAAGAGGTACGGGTGAGAAATCTCACCCTCGCGGACCAATTTCATTATAGCATAAAAAACCTTGTCAAGTAAAGAGGCTGTGGATAATCTGTAATATGCCAAATTTAGACCAAAAAATTAGACAAGCAGTGGGGATTTGGCGAGATAAAGATTATGATGGCGTAGGTCCGACAACGAGGCGGCTTTTGGAGTATTGGTTTAAAGAAGAACACCTTTTAGAGAATGGTTCTTTTTTTAATTTTTGGCGATGCCAGAAAGAAGCAATTGAGAGTTTAATTTATATTTACGAAGTTTGTGGTTATCGGTATGTTGCTGATATTTATCGTGGCTTTGGATTAGGTATTCCAGAAATTAAAGAGGATTTTTGGCCTAAATATTGCTTTAAGATGGCGACTGGTTCTGGTAAAACTTTTGTAATAGCGATGGCTTTGATTTGGCAGTATTTTAATAAGATTTATGAAACAAAAAGTGAAAATAGATATAGTAGCCATTTTCTTTTATTAGCGCCAAACTTAATTGTTTATGATCGACTAAGGCAAGATTTTCAAGATAATAAGATATTTAGGAAATTCCCATTTATTCCCAAAGAATGGCAAAACGATTTTGATTTGCAAGTTGTTTTTCAAAGTGCACCAGAAGTTCCACATTCAAGAGGAATTTTACATTTAACTAATATTCAGCAACTTTATGAAAGAGGTGAAAATCAAGAAGAACAGCCTATAGAAGAATTATTAGGACCAAAACCAAAAAGGGAAGAGATTGCCCAATATGAGGAATTAGTAGGAAGACTCCAAAATTATGAAGATCTTTCAATAATGAATGACGAAGCTCACCATGTTCACAGTGATGATTTGGAATGGAATAAAGCGATTTCCAAAATTCATAACGGTATCCAGAAACAATTTGGTGATGGACTAGTGGCTCAACTTGATTTTACTGCCACACCAAAAGATTTAAAAGGTAATCCATTTCCACACATTATTTATGATTATCCATTAAGAGAAGCAATTCGAGATAAAATTGTAAAGAGGCCAAGAATCGGAATTATTGAAGAAGCGCCAGAAGTTCCAACTAAAGATTTTGTAAAGAAAAATCAAATTCAAATTGATACTGGAATTGAAAAATTAAAAGAATTCCAAAAGGAATTTGAAGGAACCGATAAAAATAAAAAACCAGTGCTTTTTATTGTGACTGATGTAACAAAGAATGCTGATAAAGTCGGTAGATATTTAGAAAATAGAGGATTTAAGGATAAAGTCTTAATTATCCATACAGATACAAAAGGTATGATTACTAAAAAAGATTTAGAAAAAGCCAGAGAAGCAGCCAGAAAAATAGATAGTCCGGAGAACCCTTATAGTATGATTGTCAGCGTGATGATGTTAAAAGAAGGTTGGGATGTTAAAAATGTTTGCGTTGTTGTTCCTCTACGAGCGTTTGCCTCACCAATTTTACCAGAACAGACCTTGGGAAGAGGATTAAGGCGAATGTTTCCTGATAATAAAGATTTTGAAGAAAGATTGATCGTAATTGACCACCCTAAATTCAGACAACTCTGGGAGGCAGAAATAGAAAAAGGAGAATTAGAAGTGGAGATAACTTCGATAGAAAAAGTTTATCAACCAGCAAATAGAATATTTGTTGATTCTCAAAAATTAAAATATGATATTGAAATTCCTATTTTAGAAGGCGGATATAAAAGAACTCTGCCAGATATTTCTAAATTAAAAATAGAAAATTTACCTCAAAACCAGTTTAAATTAGAAGAAATTGAGGTACCGCCAATAATGTATAAAGAGAAAGATTTATTAGAACAGAAAATCGTAAAAGAAGAAGTATTGAGTTTTGATTATGTAGAAATTGCTCAACTTTATTTTTCATTTGTAACCAATGCTATCTTATCAAAAGTTGGAGCTCCGAAATCGCTTTTTAATGAACTTTATCCAAAAGTTAAAGATTATATTGAGAATTATTTATTTGGAGAAAAGATAGATTTAGAAAATACCGAAGTAGTTAAAAAATTGAATCAGATTTTTGTTAGGGAAAAGATTTTAGAAGTTTTTACAAATGTTTTAAATAAGCTGTGGCAATTTGAGGAAACGCCAGCAAAAATAAAATATTTCAAAATTTCTCAGTTGATACTTTTTCATACTTCAGATCCAACATACGAAGCAAAGAAGACAGTTTTTAACGCTTTACCTTACTCAAAAAGAAGCGAATTTGAAAAAGAATTTATGATGTATCTAGATGGCCAAGGTGAAGTAGAAAAATTTACTAAGATTTTTAGCCGAATTCCAATAAGAATTCCTTATTATGAAGAAAATTATTTACGCCATTATGTTCCAGATTTTGTAGTAAATGCTGGGAATAATTTTTATCTCATTGAGACAAAAGGGATGGAAGAGGCAGAATTAGAGATGAAAATGAGGTATGCCAAAGAATGGTGTAAAAAGATTTCAGAATTAACTAAAAATAAATGGTTTTATTTAAAAGTTTCAAAAAGTGATTTTGAGAAATACAAAAACCAAAAATTTAGCAATCTTGTAAAGTTTCTAATGCCAAAAGAGGCATTAGAAGAAAAAGTGGAAGGTAAAAAGAAACCCAAGGAAGAAATAAAAGCTATAGGATTATTCCAAAGGATTAAAGATTGGTTAGTTAATTTATGGAATCAAATTTTTAAATAAGAATGTAAATTTAAATCTTTATGAAGCCGATTATTACTTTTGCCAATTTCGGGAATTATAGCGAGATTTTTAAAACCCTGTTTGAAGAATTGGGTATTGAAGTTTTACCACCTGAAAAAACTAATCCCCAAGCAATCAGCGAAGGAGCAGAAATTGCTCCGGAAATGTATTGCCTCCCTCTAAAAGTAAATTTGGGCAACTATTTAAGCGCGATAAGAAAGGGAGCCAATACCATTTTTATGACCACGGCTTCAGGAGGTTCTTGTAGATTGAGATATTACGGAGTGATCCAGGAAAAAGTTTTGAAAGAGACAGGCTATAACGTCAATTTTATTGTCTTTGACCAAAAGATTGGCGATATTTATTCTAAAATAAAAGAAATTTCTGATGCCTCTATTTTTCAAATTCTAAAAGTATTTTATTATTTTTGGCGAAAATTAAACCTTATTGAAACACTAGAAAGAAAAGCTCAATATCTCAGACCAAGAGAAATCGAAAAAGGAACAACTGATCAGTTATTGATAAAGAGTATTTCAGAAATAGGTAATTTAAAAGATGAGAAAGCTTTCCCCAAATTAAAAAAAGAAATTTTGGAGAAATTTTCCCAAATTAAAATTAAAGAAAAGAAAGATTTGCCCAAGATTGGTTTAATTGGAGAAATTTACACTGTTTGTGACCAAAATGTTAATTTTGGGCTTGAAAGAAAATTGGGGGAAGCCGGCATTGAAGTTCATCGTCAAATGAATTTATCCTATCATCTGAAAAAGAAAGTATTTTTTAAGGATTTTTTCATTCAAAAGAAAATAAAGCCCTATTTAGGTTCAACGGTTGGCGGCCATGGCCGAGACGCAATTTACGAAATGCTCAATTATATAAAAGAAGATTTTGATGGCGTAATCCATTTATTACCGGCATTTTGCGTTGTGGAAAATACTGGAATTACAGTTGAGGGGTATCTTCAAAAGCCAATTCAGGAAATAAAGGTTAGGGAAAAAGTTTTAACCCATAAGGGGAGATTTAGAAAAGTAACTCAGGTTTTTTGCCGAAATTACCGAGGGAAAATATTAAAAATAGATTGTGGCGGAAGATTAAAACTGGAGATTACTCCCGAACACCCAGTTTTATTAGCAAAAAGTTTTATAAGAAACCAAAAAAGAATACTTGAAGACCTTAAATTCACCCCTATTAAAGAAGCTAAAAAAGGCGACTTTCTTGCTATTCCAATTCCCGCTGAATTTAAAAAAACCAATTATTTTAAGTGGGGGAAAAAATATAATCGGAAACCAAAATGGGAGGACATAAAAAAATTTCCTTATTCTCCAGAGAGGAGACCAAATAATCTTTATTTAGATATTGGGAATAGAAATTTAGCTGATGTTGTTTCCTATTTATGCGGTTTTTATTGCGATAAAAAAATAATACATAACGATTTAAGGCAGCTTAGACCTGATTTACAAAAAGAAATTTTAAAAGGCTTTTTCAGAGGAGATGGTAATTTTAGAGATGAGTACGGAGAGATCCCTTATAGGGGAGTAACTACTTCTTGGAATTTAGCTAGTCAACTATTCTGGTTTTTGATAAGAAATCGGATTAAACCATCATTCTATGATCAAAACATCAAAAATAGAAAGCCTTCCTGGATGATTAAAATATCTAATGCCGAAGGAATTAAAAGATTGGGAGATGAGAAAATAAAAGTAACAGATAGGACAAACAATATTCGTTTTAGAGAATTAAAAGATTATTTTTTAGTTCCCATTCGTAAAATAGAAACTATTGATTTTAAAGGTAAAGTATATAATTTAGAAGTAGAGGATGACCGTTCGTATGTTGCCAATTTTTTAGCTTGTCATAACTGCATGCCAGAAATTAGTGTGAGGCCGATTTTAGAAGAAATTCATCAGGAAAGTGGAATTCCGTTTTTATCACTGTCTTTAGATGAGCAAGTAGCCGAAGCTGGGATTGACACTCGGCTTGAGGCCTTTATCGACGTCGTTAGAAATTATCACAAAAACAAACATTCTAATATTCTAACATGAAGACATACTTAGGTATTGATGTTGGCTCACTGACTTGCAAATTTGTTCTGATTAATGAAAAAAATGAAATAATATTTTCTAGTTATTTTCGAACTGAAGGAAGTCCAATTGGGGCTATTCAAAAAGGCTTAAAAGAATTAAAAAAGGAAGTTGAGAAATGTAATCCCGGGGTTGAAATTGCTGGCGTAGGAACAACTGGTTCGGCTAGATATTTAGCCGGGGTGATTACCGGAGCAGACTTAATCAAAAATGAAATTACCGCCCATGCAAAAGGAGTTTGCCATTTTGTCCCTGATGCCAGAACAATCATTGAAATCGGTGGCCAGGATTCAAAGATCATCATTTTGGAGAATGGCGTGGTCGTTGATTTTGCCATGAATTTGATCTGTCTGAAAGGAAATACAAAAATCACTACCAATCCAGGTTATACTTTAATCCCAATTAAAGAAATAAAAATTGGCCAAAAAGTTTTGACTCATCAAGGAAGATTTAAACCAGTCGAGGAAGTTTTTGAAAGGAAATATCAAGGTGAGATGATAAAAATTGAAATCTCAAACTTAAAAAAAATAGATGTCACTCCAAATCATCCAATTTTAGGGTTAAAAAGAGAAGACATTAAATGTTATCAAAGTTATTCAAGAAATAATATTGCCATTTGTAAACCACCGGCAGAAAGAAATTGTAATAAAAGATGCGCAAAGTATAAAAAATT
This sequence comes from Patescibacteria group bacterium, assembly GCA_030016465.1. Lineage (GTDB taxonomy): Bacteria > Patescibacteriota > Minisyncoccia > Minisyncoccales > DG-74-1 > Yes71-31. The sequence continues at coordinate 14,546 of JASEJL010000004.1, forward strand.
TTCTTGGGAGCCAAAATTTATCCCTGCTAAGGAATTAAGAGAAGGCAACTTTATTGCTACCCCGCTGCCTTTGAAAAATCAAGGAGAAAGCTTAACCTCTATTGATTATTTTCTGGTAAAAACAGAGCCTAAGATATCTAGGCCATTTAAGGCGATAGATAAATTTATACTTAAACCTGATTTGCTTAGATTATTAGGATATTATTTAGCCGAGGGCAATATTGTATATAATAAAGCCAGGCGGAATAAAAAAATAAAATACCCTGCTGGAGTTACCTTTGTGTTTAATATTAATGAGCAAAATTATGCAAAAGATATCAAAAATATTATTTCTCAAAATTTTAAGAACCTTAATGTTACTGTTAGGAGAAATCCTCGGCGTCATACTTTGGTGATAAGTATTTACAGCAAAGTTTTAGCCGAATTTATAAAGTATCTTTGTGGTTCCGGTGCAGATAAAAAAAGGTTAAACTCTAAGTTATTAAGCTTGGAACCTTCATTACAAAAAGAAATCCTAAAAGGATTTTTTAGAGGAGATGGGCAAATAAGGAAGAGAGATAAGAATGTTCCTGATTTTGACAAAAAAGGAAATAGATACGTGGCTTCAACTGTTTCTGAAAATTTAGCCCATCAATTATATTGGCTTTTATTAAGGAATAAAATTAAATGTACTTTAAATAAACGCTCTGACAAGACTAAAGGTGGAAAATATGCTTATTTAATCTCTATTCATGGAGAAGAAGTGAATAAATTAGAGGGTAAAAAGATAATTACTACTCAAAAAAATCCTTACAAATCTTTTATCTATTCTAAATGGATCTTTGAGCCAATTAGAAAAATTAGGAAATACAAATTTAATGGAATGGTTTATAATTTAAATATCAAAGGTGACCATTCTTATATCGCTAATTTTGTCGGAGTCGCGAACTGTGCCGCGGGGACTGGCTCGTTTCTTGATGCTCAGGCTTTTAGGATGGGAGTGCCGGTTGAGAAGTTTGGCGAAATTGCTTTGAAGTCAAAAAATCCCACTGTTGTGGGATCTAGATGCACAGTATTTGCGGAGTCAGACATGATTCACAAGCAACAGATTGGTCATTCCAGAGAAGATATTATTGCCGGACTTTGCCAGGGTCTGGCCAGAAATTTTTTAAACAATGTTGCCAAAGGAAAAAACATAAAACCACCGATTGTCTTTTTGGGAGGGGTTTCAGAAAATATTGGGATGAGAAAGGCTTTTGAAGAGGCTTTAGGTCAAAAGATTATTGTTCCAAAGTATAATACAGTGATGGGAGCATTTGGAGCAGCCCTTTTGGTCAAGGAAAATTTGCCTCAAAAAACAAAATTTCTTGGTTTTGAAATATCAGATAAAGATATAAAATGTACCTCTTTTCGATGCCAGGGTTGTCCTAACCACTGTGAAGTAATTGAAGCCAGAATAGAAAAAAAAGTGATTGCTCGTTGGGGAGATCGCTGTGGAAAGTGGTCAGCATTAAGTCCCCAAAATTAAGACCTGTGGATAACTCACTTTATTAATTTTTTTTAATTTTTTAAAATATAATAATATGCTGACTTTAAGGATTCCTAAAAAAGCATTAATCATTTTGAATTTAGTTTTAATTTGGGGAATGCTAAGCTTTCCCTTATCTGGAATTGCTGAAGATGTTAAAGATATACCAGAAATTCCGAGATTGAAAATTAATGAAGATTCAGGAATATTTGAATATACCAAAGAATTGGATGATTGGGTGCCAGGTGAAGTTTTAGTAAAGTTTAAAAATGGTAAGGTTAATTTATCTGAGTATGCTCTGGAAGAAAAAGCTTATTTTCCAAGTTTTAAAGCTGGAGCATATAAAATCTTGGACCAAAAATCGGTAAAAGAAAAAATTAATCACTTGGAGTCAAATCCTGAGATTGAATATTCTCAGCCCAATTATATCTATAGAGTTTTTGCCACCCCAACTGATCCCTATTTTGATCAACTTTGGGGTTTACATAATGTTGGTCAAGAAGTTAATAAAAAAGCAGGTAGGGTAGATGCTGATATTGATGCTCCTGAAGCCTGGGATATTGCTACAAGCAGTGAAATAATAGTAGCTGTAATTGATACTGGAGTAGATTATACTCATCCTGATTTAAGCGCTAATATTTGGATAAATTCAGAAGAAGTACTTGATGAAGAAGATAATGATGGAAATGGATATGTTGATGATGTAATAGGATGGGATTTCTGGAATGATGATAATGATCCAATGGATGATATGGGTCATGGCACTCATGTAGCTGGAATTATTGGAGCAGTAGGGAACAATGCAGTTGGCATTGCTGGAGTGAATTGGCAAGTAAAGATAATGCCTTTAAAATTTATAAACGAATGGGGATGGGGAGCAACTGAAGACGCAATATCGGCTATCGAATATGCGGTAAATAACGGAGCTAAGATTATAAATGCTAGTTGGGGAAGTTGGTTTTGGGACCCTCTTTTGTATGAGGCTATTGAAAAAATTAAACAAGCTGGAGTAATTTTTGTGGCTGCTGCTGGAAATGCGGCTAATTTGGCCCCATCCTACCCAGCCTATTTTCCTCTTTCCAATATTATTTCAGTTGCAGTTAGCGATCAAACTGATGATTTTACCTGGTGGACAAATTATGACTTTATTTCAGTTGATGTAGCTGCTCCCGGTGATAATGTCTTTAGTACTCTTCCCATTTACAGCGGAGCAGTTTTTTCAACCACTACTTCCGGAGGAAAGGTAGCCTACTTTTCTTTTGGTTTAGAAGGAATAAATAATAATACAAATAATACAGGTTATACCACTTCAGCCACAATTTTATCTAAAACTTTAGAATGGCTAGGAGCAGCTACTTCTTCGCCCATTTTGCTAGTTGATGATGATGAATGTATTTTGTGTCTTGGCGGGCATTATATAGATTACTACACAAATATTTTAACAAATCTTGGATATACTTCTACTACAATTTATGAGGTTCCCTTGGCAGAGTCAGGTCCCAGCTTTGAAGAAATGCAAGGGAAATTTGTTATCTGGTTTACCGGAGATGATTGGATTTGGCCTTTACTTGCTGGTGACGAAAGTAATTTAGCTAAGTTTTTAGATAATGGAGGAAAGCTATTACTTACTGGCCAAGATATAGCTTTTAGCCCATATTTTTGGGAAAGAGATACTTCATTTTACTCTGATTATTTAAAAATTGAATTTATTGGAGATGCAAATTGGGATCCAATTTTTGAAGGATCGGATGTATTTGCTGGAGATACTGTGGATTTGAGATGGAAGGCAAGGGGAGATTTAATTTTAGATGGAGCAAAAAATCAGAGATGGATTGATATGGTTGAGCCAGTTGGTAATGGAATTTCAATGTTTAAAAACCAAGGATACTGGTATTTGAATGGAACTTCAATGGCTGCTCCTCATGTTGCAGGTTTAGCTGCTCTCTTATGGGAAAAATATCCAGACTTGGATTGGCTGGCAGTTAAAAATATCATTTTAGCTACCGGTGATTACAAAGACCAATATCAATGGGCATTAGCTACCGAAAAAAGAATTAATGCTTATGGAGCTCTAAATTATGATTCAGCTACTTTTAATCCAAGTAGTAGCACCATTGCTACTACCTCTCAGCTAAAATATGGAGAAGAAATAGAAGAAAAAGTAGGAGGACTAGCATGTGGTGAAATAGAAGTTCAATTTTTGCCAGCTGATGGTTATAAAGGGCTTTCAGTCAAACTTTCTGATTTTCAATATAGCGTTGATGGTGGATTAAATTGGAAAACACCTATTAATGGAGATGATTCAGGGTCTCTTTCAACCAAGTTCTACGATTCATTTCCAGGTTGGAGGGACAATGATTATCGCACCGAGACTACTTCCACTTTTTGGTTCTTAACTGATCATCCAGATGTAAGAGAAGATTTTTTTGGCTTGGATCAAGATAATGTAAAAATTCGATTCAAAGTTAATGATGGAGTGACTACTAGCAGTTGGATAGTGAGTGAAAATTTCAGAGTAGATCTTTTAGCTCCTGAACCTCCGACTATTCTTAGCCCTACTTCTACCATAACAGTAGCTACCTCCACTTTCACTATTTTTGGTACTACTAGTGAGCCAAATGTATATGTAGAAGTTTCTGACAGATATTTTTATAGAACCAGCACTTTCCTTGAGGCCACTACCACTTTTGCAATCGAAGTTCCTCTTCTAGAAGGCCCAAATTTATTTTTCGTTGAGGCAATAGATGAATATGGAAATGTAAGCGAAAAAGTCGAAGTTCCTTTAATTATTAGAGAGACTACCCCGCCGCAATTATATTATATCCAATGGGATGATCTTGATGCTTCTGAAAGTATGACTAAGGGAGATAAATTAATATTTACTTTTTCTGAACCAATTGCTACTTCAACTATTTCTACCACTACCTTTGATTCATTGTTAGTACCTTCTAACAACCATACTTATGGCACAGGTATAGAAATTAAATGGAAAGCAAATGATACTGTTTTGGAAGTGGTTTTAGGAGAAGGAGTGGACTTAGAAAAAGGTCTAGACTATATTACTCCCAGCGGAGAAATTAAAGATTTGATGGAAAATTCCATGATTTCAGCTTCCTTGTTTTTGCCATCGGTAGATACTGTTCCTCCTTCAATTCCAACTGTTGATTTGCCAAATGAAGGCACTACCACTGACTCAGTCATAACAATTTCTGGTAGTAAAGATGCTTTTTCTTCGATTTGGTTAAATGGAGCTCAGATTGTAAGGTTAAATGAAGAGACCTCCTGGAGCTACAGTCTTGCTCTAGCTGAAGGATCTAATCCAATCAAAATTACTTCCAAAGACTTTGCCGAAAACGAAAGTACCCCTCCGGTAATAGTTTATGTAACCAGGATAGCTCCTCCAGCTCCCTCAACTCCCTCAACTCCCTCAGCTTCTCCAACTCCCTCAGCTCCTCCAGCTTCAACATATTATGGATACGTCTCTCCTCCTGTTTTGCCACCACCTTCGCCCAGCGTTTCAAAGAAAATTGAACAAAGCGGTGGGGAGATTCTTCTAGAGATAGAGAAAAAACCAAAGGTAACCTTAAAAATTCCAGAAGAAGCCTTAGTTGAGAAAGTGACTTTTGAAATTCAAGCTTTGCCAAAAGAAAAAGAGAAAGTAGTTTCGGCTATTGCTCAAATTCCGAAAGCAAAGAAATTAATTGGGAAATACATATTTGATATTACCACAAAAGAAGCTACTGTTTTTAAAAAACCTCTCTCTCTTGAATTAACTTATCTTCCAGAAGAAATAAAAGAGATTGAGGAATTAACCCTTCAAATATATTTCTTTGATCCTGATAAGAAAAAATGGATTTCCTTAGAGACAGAAATTGATCAGAAAAACAAAATCTTAATTACAAAAATTTCTCACCTTACTTACTTTGCAATTTTGGGAGAAAAAAAGGTTGACAAAAAAGTATTAAAAGAAAAATTGATTCAAAGAATTAAGGAGCTTCAAGAAACAATTGCTAAACTTCAAACCCAAATTCAAGAAATTTTAGCTCAGAGAAAAATTAAAGGAATTCCAGAAGGGTTTAAATTTACTACTCCTCTTAGATATAGAGATCGGAAGATTGAAGTTAGATATTTACAGATGTTTTTGAAAGCTCAAGGCTCAGATATCTATCCCGAAGGCTTAGTCACTGGCTACTTTGGTAAGTTAACCCTTAATGCAGTTAAAAGATTCCAATTAAAACACAAAATTATAACTCCAGAAACCAGTCCGTGGATAGCTGGCTACGTTGGTCCTCAGACTAGAGCTAAAATCAACGAAATCCTGGCTCGTTATAAATGAAAAGGGATTTAAAGAATTTTAAGACAATAAAGATTTAAATTTACTGATAATTGCGCTATATTTAATGGCGCATTTTATTTTTTCTTTTTAAAAGATTATAATTAAATAAAAGAATTTATTAAATAACAACCAAACTATGATAGAGGAATACCATTTTGGTTCCATTACTATTGATGGAAAAACTTATAACTACGATGTTGAGGTTCGTTGGGACGGCGAGATTTTGAGATGGTGGCGAAAAGAAAGTCATATTATAGATATGGAAGATGTGAAAAGAGCAGTAGATCAAAATCCGGATACTATAATTATTGGAAATGGAGAATCAGGAGTGGCTAGAGTTACTGAGAAAGCCCAGAGATTTATAAAAGAAAAAGGAATTAAATTAATCATTGATAAAACAGGAGAGGCAATAAGGACCTTTAATATTATCTTGGAGACGTCTGAGAAGGAACAAGGAAGACAGAATAAAGCTATTGGCCTTTTCCACTTGACCTGTTAAAAGAACTATAGTATGATTGAGTTAGACCGTTAGTCGAGTATCTTAAAGTAAGTCTTGTTATTACTTCAGAATTATTTCATAATTTTGGAGATCACAATCAACGGAGGCCTAAATAAGTAGAGCGACCGAGGTCAAAAAGGTCGTTTTTTAATTCGTAATTGTTTACCACTATGAACTTCAAAAAAATTTGATCAGCCCAGGAGCGGTTTTCAGCCTCGGGAAATGGTTAAAGGAAATTGGAAATGCGCTGAATGCGGAGCAGAAATAACCGAACTTCCTTTTGAACCGGCGGCGGACAGACCAATTTATTGTCGGGATTGTTGGGCAAAAAGAAGAGCAAACAGACCCAGACGTTTCTAAACGTCAAGTGATAAAAGCCCCCCACCAGTATCTTGATGGGGGGCTTTTTGCTATAATAATTAAGAAAGAAATAAATTCAGTACCTTCCTGCAAGATATTAAACCTTGTAGAAAATTATCTTGAATCATTCATTCCCGCAGCAGAGTTGCGGGCTATTCTGGAAGGCGCTGGATAAACTTACTGAGATGAATCAAAAAATTTATCCGCCAGAATCAGCCGGAAGAAGGAGGATTGAAAATGTTCCTTTCTGCTATCCTGAAGAGAAAATTTCCGATATCAGAAAGAGAATTTTCGAAAGAGCCAACGAATTCGAAACTTTAAATTACATTTATGTTGTCGATGGAGAAAAAAGGCTTTTAGGAGTTTTTTCGATAAAAGATATTTTCCAGCAAAATGAAGATAGAAAAATCGAAGAAATAATGGAAAGGAAAATCATTAAAGCTTATCCTTATACCGATCAGGAAAAAATTGCCCTTTTAGCCTTAAAGCATAATTTAAAGGCCATTCCGGTACTAGATAAAAGAGATCATTTTTTAGGAGTTGTTACTTCCCATGTCATTTTGGACATTTTACATTCAGAAGATATTGAAGATATCTTTCGTTCTGCCGGAATTTCTAAATATAACAGTTTCGCAAATAAAATTTTTCAAGCTTCTCCAAGCATCTTGACCAAATTAAGACTTCCTTGGTTAATTTTGGGTCTTTTCGGCGGCCTTTTAGCGGCTCAAATAGTTAATTTTTTTGAAAGTTCTCTCCAAACCCATTTTATTTTGGCCACTTTCATTCCTTTAATTCTCTATATGGCTGGTGCTGTTGGTGCCCAGACAGAGACTTTGTTCATTAGAAGCTTAGTTTACCGTCTAAATATGAAGAATTACTTTTTGAAAGAAATCAGAGTTAGTCTCTCTATTGCCTTAATTTTAGGAGCCCTGCTTGCTTTAGTTTCTTATTTATGGTTTAAACTTCCTTACCTTGGAATTATTTTGGGAATTTCTTTATTCTTTACCATTGTCAACTCTTTCTTTCTCGGCCTGTTAGTCCCTTACCTTTTAAATAAACAAAAAAAGACCCAGCGATTGGTTCAGGTCCTGTCGGTACAATTATCAGGGATATCTCAAGTTTAATAATTTATTTTTCGATTACCTCTTTAATGCTTAGATTTTTTTAGATATCAATTTTAATTATTTTATGATTAAAGCGACTAAAAGGACCATGAAAAAAGCCTTTACTTTAATTGAACTATTAGTAGTTATTACTTGCATTGGATTGATAGCTTCACTTGTTATGGTAGGTATTGTTAGGCCTGCTCGACAAAAAAGCCGTGACATTAAGAGAATCACTGAGATTCACCAGATTCAAAAAGCTCTTTATCTGTATTACCATCAATTTGGACACTACCCTAACCCTATTTCTTATAATGAAGATGATGATGGTGGTGGCTGGGATTTTGGAAATGTTCATATGTCTTCAAACTCTCCTTCAGAAAAAGATAATTTTATTACACCTTTAGAAGAAGCTGGTTTTTTTGCTGAAACTCCTCGAGAAACTTACTTTCCAACTGAAGAACAGACCTATAGATATGCTTTCTATTCAAGTGGAAGCGAAAATTGTGGACCAACTCCTTTTTACTTACTAATGGCTAAATTAGAAAGACCACAATCTAAATATAATTTAAAAGATCAAGTTGATCTATGTATCAGTAAAGATTTCCTCGACGTATGGGAAGTAATTGAAAGTGAAGATTGGTATGCTATAATGGGAAAAGAGGAATTATAAATAATAAGTTAAAGTACAGTGAAGAGATGTGTTAAAAAAATTTATTTACCCTTTTTAATTTTATTAATGGGTTTTGGTTTAGCTTTTACTATTCGGGCGCAAATTACACCTGCTATATCAGGTGTTTTTATTTCCCCAGAATCTCTACCTCAAGGTTCAGAGCAAAAGGTCATTATTAGAGCTAATGCTACTACAATTTATGGAATCAAATCAGTAGAAGCTCTTATTTATGATGCTAAAGGAAAATTAATTACCACCCTCCCTCTTTATGATGATGGTAAACATCATGATTTAAATCCTCATGACGAGACCTTTGGTAATTCTCTTTCTGTTAAAGATTATCCTCTCGGAACCTATTCAATTACTATTCGGGCTACTGCTGCCCATATTTTTACTACTGCTGAACTAAAAAAAGCTGGTCAGTTTAAAATCTATGAAGCAATGGAAAAACCAAAAGAAGAAATAGAAAAAGAAAAAGAAAAAGAAATAATAAAAGAAGAGAAACTACCTTTTTACTGTAAAAAACTAATGGAAGAAATAAAAACTCATTTTGGAAGCTGGTGTCCAGAACCAGAAAAATATTCAAAAATTGCTGATTTAAATAAAGATGGATATGTTGATCAATCAGATATCGATTTCTTTTACACTAAATACTCAGAGCCAGATTGGTGCTACAAAAAATACTTTGATTTGACTGATCCTTGTCAATATTTCTTTAAAAGAGAATTTAAAACTGAAAAAGGATATCTTATTTCTTGGCCTCATCAAGAAGGTTATCCTTTAGAGAAAATCTATAAATTATGTGGAGAAAAAACTCGTCTCTTTCCAAAAGAAGATCTTCAACCAGGCAAAGCCTATTGGTTTTATCCAGAAAAAGATTGCACTTTAGCTAGAACTGGCACTCCTTGGATATTTCAAGATATAAAACTACCTCAAAGGAAGGAGGTAGAGATTGGAGCACCTTTTGAAAAAATACCTTTCTCGGATATTTTCGGAAATTGTAATTATAGAAAACTGGTTATTTATGGCTATGATGAAAATCATTATAAAAGATATTACCACAATAATTATATTGAGCCTGGCTATGGTTATTCGATTTTTAATCAAGGGTCTCCTTGCACTCTTTCTCTTTCTTTACGGGTTTACTGTGCCAAAATTCGGAGAGCAATTGTCGAGGGATTAAGAACAACCTGTGTTGACGAAAAATATTCTCCAATAGCTGATATTAATAAAGACAAAAAAATAGATTATACCGATTTGTTTCTCTTTTTGAGAAACTGGCGAAAGAGAGGTTGGTGTCAGGCTCAACTTCAAAAAACAGAAAATCCTTGTGATAAACCTTCACCTTGTCCACCAATTGGAGATATTGATGGAGATAGTTTAATTACCAGAAATGATGCTCAATTTATAACTCAATATGTAGAAAGAAAAGTTAAATTTTCTCCAGAAATAAGAGTTATAGCCGATGTTAATGATGATGGAAAAGTTAGCACCTTAGATGCAATGCTAATTAGCCAATATATGATAGGTGAAATCTCAATTTTTCCAGCCTGTCCTATAGAAAAAGATCTTACTAAATATTCAGATAAAGAAGTTTTTCTAATTTCAGACCAAAACTGGCAAGATGTTCTATCTTTAGTTCCAGTTACTACTTGGACAGATAAAAAAAACTGTCTCAATAAAAAAGCAGAACAAGAATGTAAGAAATTTGATATCAATGGAGATGGGATGGTTAATGTTTTAGATTTATTTCTTTGTAATAAGCATTTTGGCCAAAATTGGCCAAAGTGTGACTTTAATCAAAATGGAAAAGTTGACAAAGAAGATTTAGCATTTAATACCCAAGTTATTAAAAAATATCCTACTTTGATTTGGCATCAAGAAGATTTTAGTAATAAAATAATCTCATTAAATAAAAATGAGTTTATGAGAAATACAAGCTTATATGTTTATTGGAATTTTAAAAATAATATTTTAGCCGAAGGCAAAGTTGATTCTGATGAGTTCACAATTTTATTTAATTTATCTGAAGATATCTATGATAAAATGCAAAAGGGAATCCCCCGAGGAGATCTAAAAGTAACTGTCCAAAAAATAGAAGCTGGGCCAGAGAAAATTTTATATGATGTATATCTTAATAAAGTAAAATTGGAAAATAAATCCTTTTTTAAAAAAGATAATCAATGGTTCTTACAAGGAGCATTTTTGGGAAAAGAAAAATTTCTTTTGAAAGAGGGAGAAAACACTTTAACCCTAAAGAGAACTGGAGGTAATATTGTAATCACTGAGTATCAGCTATTTACGCTATATTTTGCAATCGATGAAATTGATAATAATTGTTTCTTTGAACCAGGCCCTTTTAAAATTTATGATTTATGCATTGAAGATATTGAGTTAAATAAAGATAAAATTTCTCCAAATGATAAAATTACCTATTCAGTGAATCTAAAAAATATATCTAATGAAGTTGTGGATTTAAGCGGAGAAGAATATGTTTTTCAAACACTCGGGACCAGAATTCCTTATAATTTAATAATGTCTCATATTTCTACCTCAATTCCAAAAGTAAAACTGGAACCTAATCAATCCACTAAATTTGATATTACCTTAGTTTATGACAAAGTTAAAGAACTTCCTGATTTCGCCTTTGATGCTGATTCAATTATTTATTTTCTGCAACAGTATCTTCCAGATAAATTGACTATAATTGGAAATAGCCCTTCCGATCTGGATAGACTGCTGATTGCTCCTCCTACTTATGGAGCAGGTTTAAAAGAATCTCAAATTCAGAGAATTTCAGTAAACGATTACCTTTCTTATTGGAAAGGGATAAGAGAAATAGTTTATGTAGAAGCAGATTATGAAAAAGCTCTTTTAGCTTCAACCTATGCATCTTTAAAGAATGCCCCCTTGATTATCCAGGGCACAGCCAACGATACCCCCAATGTTTTCATGTTTAGAAATGTTATCTTAGTAGGCAATGTCTCCTGCCCGGCTTACGCTGATTGCATTGAAAGCTATCTTACCTTAGATTCTCTTCAAGAAAAATATGTAGAGCTGGTTGAGGCCAAAGATTTCATTTTGGTCAACCCGGATGATTTAGATATTCTTATATTCGATACCTTCATCCCTAATAAACCGCTCAATGCTGATCCAGTCCACAATTTATATTTCAAAACCTCTTTAGCCGCTCCATTTTTAGCTTCGGCAAAACACGAGCTGATTTTATCTACAAAATCTACCGATTACCAAACAATTGATCAATTTTTAAAACAAAAACTTTCTCAGTTTATTAGCTATCCTTTTTATTCTTGTGTTCCTCCTGACCCCTGCGCTCAGGGTTTTGATAAAGAAATTACTTTTAATGTTGCTAGACCAGCTACCCTTACCTTTAATCGTGCGGCAACCTCAGGCCCCGGAGATATTTACTTCGGCTTAGCTGGATTTTTGTTTGATTGCCCATCAAAAAAAGAAGATGTTAAGATCTATGTTAATGATAAGATAGTTCATACTTTAAGAAACTGGAGCTGTTATAATCTCAATGAGATAGTGCCTGATCCCGACCTGTTTTCTATTTGGCATCGTTTTAGTATGGAAGTTCCTGCGGTTATAAATACTGTTAGATTGGAATTTAATGGCAATCTGGCCCTACCTAAAGAACCCGGCTTCATTCTTAAAAATAAAACCACAGGTCAAGAAGTAAAATGGGAAGATATAAAGGATGTTTGTGCTCCTGCTTTGGCAACTACCAGTGTTTTCGGATTTGCTCAAGGAGAGGCATCCATCAGTTTTCAGAACATCGATCTAAATTATAATTATAATTTAGCCTTGCAAGCAGTTGGTTCGGGAAAGCTCTCTTTAAGTATTGATGGTCAGACCCTTGGTGAAACAACCTGGTTATCTCCCAGCTACTGGTTTTCTAATTCATTTAAAATTCCCAAGGAGTTACTGAAAGAAACTCTAACCATATCCTTGATTTCCTCCAGCACTTCGACATTTTATAAAGTCAAGGCTCACCTAGTTCCAAAATTAGAGAATTCTTTAACCGTTTTCGCTAGTCCTCCGGCTATCCCCATTGCCGAAAATATGCCTCATCTTGGTGGCTACCAAAACAGGAGAGCTTTGGATCCTTCTTTATATGCTGATCTGGTCGATAACCGTTTGCCAGATATAGGAGTAGGAAGAATTATGGGCTTTACCCCTTCTGATGTTTCCAGCTACATAGCCAGAGATTTATTTTATGAAGAATTTATCAAAACTAACAACATGAAATTTTTAGCCAGCTCTTTTCCTTATATGATTAATAACGCCAACCGCTGGGCCAAAAGATTTAGGGAAATAGGTTATAATGCCATCAGTGTTACCAATCCTCAAGAGGCTTATAACTTCGATCCGGCTGAGTGGAAAAATCAGGATCTGATTCATTATTTGGACCACGGCTCATTGATCT
>JASEJL010000071.1 GCA_030016465.1 Patescibacteria group bacterium
AGAAAGTAAGGGAAATTTCTTAATTAAAAAGTGCTTTTACTCTTTTTTTAATTAACCTTCCAGTATTAGTTCTATCAAACCAAAAGATAAAACTCAGAAATTAAATAAATTTCCTCTCAAACCTATGTTAATTGGGAAATACATTCTTTATTTTAACATCCTTTCTCTTAAAAATCATTATTTACTATACTAAAATTGTAAAAGAACCTTAATTTACGCATTAAGTTTATTTAATTATAGCAGATTATGTTTAATTCGCCTGTTGATGAGATTAAAAACCGATTGGATATTATTGAGGTTATTAGTTCTTATATTAAACTCCAAAAAACTGGAGCCAATTTTCGGGCCCTTTGTCCTTTTCATTCAGAGAAAAAGCCATCATTTTTTGTTTCACCGGCTCGCCAAATCTGGCATTGTTTTGGCTGCTCAGAAGGGGGAGACATCTTTAAGTTCGTAATGAAAATTGAGGGCGTTGAGTTTGGTGATGCCTTACGGATTTTAGCCAAAAAAGCAGGAGTGGAATTGAAACCTCAAACACCAGAAGCTGCCAGCTGGCAAACAGAAAGACAAAGATTATATGAGATTTGTGAGTGGGCAACTAGATTTTTTGAAAGGCAACTTTCTGGTAGTTCAGTTGGTAAAGAAGCTAAAAAATATCTTTTAAAGCGAGGGATTTCCGAAGATTCAATTAAAAAATGGCGATTGGGTTATAGCCCCGATACTTGGCAAGGACTAACTGATTTTTTAGTTGGTAAAGGCTATCAGAAAGAAGAAATTGAAAGAGCGGGATTAGCTATTAAAAATGAGCAAGGAGGATTTTATGATCGCTTCCGGGGGAGAATTATTTTTCCTATTTTTGATTTAAACTCTCAGGTAGTTGGTTTTGGCGGAAGGATTTTTAAAGAAAAAGATAAGGCTGACATTGCTAAATATATAAACACTCCCAACACCCTTTTATATGATAAAAGTCGGATTTTATATGGTTTAGACAAAGCAAAAGTAGAGATTCGCAAAAAAGATGCCTGTATTTTGGTTGAAGGTTATATCGATGTCATTATGGCTCACCAGGTCGGTACTCAAAACGTTGTTGCCACTTCTGGCACCGCTTTAACCTCTTATCAATTGAAAGTCATCAAGCGCTATTCGGAAAATCTAATTTTGGGTTTTGATATGGATGTGGCCGGAGATACGGCAACCAAAAGAGGAATTAATTTGGCCCAAAGTTTGGGATTCAATATTAAAGTCACCCGCCTGCCAGAAGGCAAAGATGCTGCTGACATTATTTTAAAAAATCCAAAAGAATGGCACAAAACTCTCCAAAATTCCAAATTAATTCTGGAATTTTATTTTCAATCAGCTTTTTCCAGAAGAGATTCCAAAACCCTGGAAGGAAAAAAAGAAATCTCCAAAATTTTATTGCCAGTTCTAAAGAGAATTCCAAATCAAATTGAAAAATCTTTTTGGATTCAAAAGTTGGCCGAAGAATTGGAAGTAAAAGAAGAAAGTATAGAAGAGGAACTGAAAAAAGTGAAAATTGAGGAAGAGGTTTACGGGCTAGAACCGGAAGACTACAACTCGTCCACCGTCCAACAAAGAATACCGCCAAAATCAAGAAAGGAACTTTTAGAAGAAAAATTAGTTACTTTAATTTTAAAAACTCCCAAAAACCTAAATTTCATTGACAAAAATAAATTAACTTATTTCTCGCCTCAAATTCAGGAAATTTTAATTAAATTAGACAAGAATCAAAAGATTGACTCCGATTTTTTTAATTACCTCGCCTTAAAAGCCGAGGTTGAGGAAATTGAAGAGAAAGAAATTTTGCCGGAAATTCAATTCTGTTTAAAAGAAATTCAATCCCTGGAAATTAAAAACAGATTAGACCAAATTTCGAAAGATTTAAAAAAAGCCGAAAGCGAAAAAAATTCTCAAAAAATTGAAAAATTAACCCAAGAATTTAATCAACTTGTCAAAAACATTATATAAACCCCGTTAGAAGTACTCGGCAGAAAAAATTTAAGAAATTTTTCTGTTCTCTAAAAAACGGGGTATTATAGAATAACAAAAGTCTGTTTTAAATTAACTTTCAGTTATATAAAGACAGATTTCTAATGGGATGAAAAAGAAAAAAGCTAAAAAAATTAAAAAAAGACGACGATCTGTCCGAAAAACTACAACTCTTTTACCGTCCAAGGCGTCTCGCCGAAGCTCGAGGAGGGTGAAGAGAAAGTTGGAGTTTCGCCGAAAGCGAGTCCTTCGAAAAAGGAAATTTAAACTCCTTCGGGGCCGGCCGAAAAAAGTTTTTTTGGCGGAGAAATTCCAAAAATTGCTAGAAAAGGGCAGAACAAGAGGTTTTGTGACTCCCTCAGAAATTTTATTTTTCTTCCCGGAAGTGGAAAGAAATATTAAAGGTTTAGACAAGCTTTATGAAGATTTAGAAAAAGAGGGAATTGAGGTTCGAGAAACCAAAGAACTTTTGCCGGAAATAGAAAAAAAAGAAAAGACGGTTGCCGCTCCGGTAGTAAAAATTGACCCTATTCAGATGTATTTAAAGGAGATTGGCCAGATTCCTTTTGTTACTGCCGAAGAAGAAAAAGAATTGGCAAAAAAAATTGAGAAAGGAGACAAAGAAGCAAAAAAGAAATTAACCTGGGCTAACTTAAGATTGGTTGTTTCCATTGCCAAAAAATATGTCGGTCGTTCTCCACATTTAACCCTGCTGGATTTAATTCAGGAAGGAAATATTGGTTTATTTCGAGCAGTGGAAAAATTTGACTGGCGAAAGGGATATAAATTTTCCACCTATGCCACTTGGTGGATAAGGCAAGCTATTACCCGGGCCTTGGCTGACCAGGCCAGAACCATTAGAATACCTGTTCATATGGTAGAGACCCTTTCCAAATATAACCAGATCAAACGTCGGCTTCTTCAGGACTTGGGCCGGGAACCTCTGCCAGAAGAAATCGCTGCTGAAATGGGGATTGAAGTTGAAAAAGTCCACCATCTTCAGAAAGTTTCTCAAGAAACTGTTTCTTTGGAAACACCGGTGGGCGAGGACGAAGAAGATTCAATTTTAGCTGAATTTATTGAGGATGAAAAAGTTCCCATGCCATCTTTGGAGGCAGCCAGAACCTTACTTAGAGAAAGATTAAATGAGATTTTGGTTGATTTAACTTCTAGAGAACAAAAGATTTTGGCAATGAGATTTGGCCTGGAAGATGGAGTTACTCATACTCTAGAAGAGGTCGGTAATGAATTCGGCGTTACTCGAGAAAGAATTCGCCAAATTGAAGCTAAAGCTCTGGAAAAAATTCGCGAGCACCACGGCCTCGAAAAGTTGAAAGGCTACTAAACCGGCCAATTTTTCAATTACCAATTGAGCAATTTATGAAAAGCTACAAAGTTTATATTTTAGAGAGGACTGTTAAATTTGTAGTAAATATGATAGAATTTATGAGGACTTTTCCGAGAGACCCAGCTGGATATTGTAGCTAATCAGTTAATTGATTCAAGCAGTTCGATAGGCGTTAATATTGTAGAAGCTAGGAATGCAAGGACTCGTAAAGAATTCACAAGGTCATTAGGAATTTCTTTCAAAGAAGCCAAGGAAACGAAATACTGGCTAGAGGTAGTCAAGAAAAGTAAGCTCGGCAATAGTAATGGTAATGATAGTCTTTATCAAGAATGCGATGAAATTTATAAGATATTGAGTAAAAGCATCGGCAAATTAAAAAATAAAATTGGACAATTGTCAATTGAACAATTATATTTTCCGCGGTGGCGCAATGGTAGCGCGGGTGCCTGTGAAATCTTGCAGCCTTCAATGGTAACATTGAAGTGAAAATTCCGGGATAACGGTGAAACCCTTTTTGGGTAATACCGTGGGAACCATAATTGGACCCGTAGAGACTAAATACCGGAACCTCCTACCAGAATTTGGTGGGATGATGATATAGTCCACGCTTCGTGGAAACACGGGGATAAGTGTAAGCACTAGGTTGTAGGTTCGAATCCTACCCGCGGAGCATAATAGCGAAATCGGGCTTTTTAGCCTGTTTTTTATTTAAAAATTGGGGTTCAAAAATTTTATTCTTTTTAAAACCCCGCCCCTTGGGGCGGTTGGGTAAACCGCTTAAGA
>JASEJL010000072.1 GCA_030016465.1 Patescibacteria group bacterium
CACGGAATAAAGGAAACAAGTATATAAAGCATGCCAGGTATTTTTCTTTTATTATTCATATTTTCTTTCATTTTTTCTCCTTTAAATTTCTCATGAGCATCATGAACGAATTGCGTATAACGTCTCCCGGATAAAAGAAATTGCCGAAGGCAATTTGGGGAAAAATCTTTGATTTCCCTTTTATTCGCTGTTAAGTGAAGTACGATGCAGCCGCCGAGCTTTCATTTTATTTCTATTATAATAGTGTTAGAATTTATAGTGCCTGTCCAAGCATCAAGACCAATTTTTTTACCATCTACATAAACACCCGAATAGTAATTATTATGTAAACGCAAGATAGCTGTAATATTATACATACCAGACTCAACAATTTTATAGTGAACATTGCCTGTCTGGAGGTCTTCAATATTGATTAAATAGGCTTCCTGAGGTTGTAAAAAATAAAAATCTTCCTTCTTGGGAGGAGGGACAGGAGGCATTTCTCTTTCCCAATATTCTATTCTCTTACTATTAGGTTCAATTTTTAACTGGATAAAGGCAATTAATCTAGAAGTATACAAGTGGATACCTTCTTCCCCAACATTCTTCAACTTAAACTCGATCTTAACCGGTTCACCTATTTCATAAACTTTCTTATCTGATTTGATGGTAAATTGAAGACCATTGACTACGCCAGAGTCAGTTGGAACTTCCTCTGATGCTTTTATCATAAATTCGTTAGAATAAACTGACCTTCTTTGTTCGTTAACTTTATAGGTAAACCCTATTCTGTATCTTCCTGGAAATGCTAAAATACGTTGAGGATGATCTTCTCCAGTTATTTTCTGATCCCATCCGAAAGCATATTTCTCGCCAGGATTTAATTCTATAAGTATTAAATCGTAAGGGCGAGGCCAATAAATACGTATTTTATCCCATTTAGAATTTTCCCTTTCCACGAAAAAATTACTATTCAGCTCGAAACCAGGATAAAACATAATATTTCGTGGAAGACCATTGAAAACAGTAATAGCTACATTTTCTCCTTGCTCATATTCTGTTTTGTCTGTAGTGACGGCTACTTCTTGAGGTTCAGGAAAGATTTGGCTATCCCAAATCCACCATCTACCAATCAAAACAATTCCAATAACCAAAATTCCAATTAAGATTTTTTGTTTTTGATTCATTTTAGTTTTCGTTAGACTTATTTATTAATCTTATCATCTTAATAAACTCAGCGGGAGTAATATTTCATAATAACGGAATCGGGCTATGCGAAGTTCCGCCGAAGGCGGAATTTGGGCGAAGCGTAGAGAAGCCTTTTATCCGCTGTTATTGGAGTCTCGGCTTTGCCAAGACTGAGCCAGGAAGTGGCAAAGAGTTGCGGTTTTAGAGCAGGCTCAATAATAACTTTCATGCCTTCCTCATTTCCCATTTTAAGTAACCTATAAAGATTATCATCAAAATTAAAGTAACTAATCCCTTAATCCAAGCTCCTTCTCATTCCTTCATTGCCCCGAAGCTAACTAATACATCACAACATGCTCCCATTCCCCAAAAGAAAGGAGAAATAATAAGAGCATTTTTAGTAATTCTAAAAACAGAAACATACATAATTCCTACGAAAAATAGCTTAACAAATTCTGGTTGAAAACCAGCATGATGAAAACTATAAAACAAAGCCGCCAATATTATGCCCGGGATTATTCCAAAAGCATTCTCAAATCTTTGACGCAAGAAACCATAAAAGTATATTACCTTAAAATACCAGCCACCATTATATAGAAAATTGGACTGATTGCTTTTGAACTTAATAATATTTCTTGTCCTACTTCTCCATCCTCGCTTATGAACTGAAATAATAGCAATACCGCAAGAGCTACACCAACAACTAAACTGATAAGCCATTTCTGTCAGGTTATACCAAATTCGCTAAGACCTTCTTTTTTAACAATTAAGACATAGTACAATGGAAAGGTAAATCCAAGACTAAATATCATAACAAGGTCGCGCAAAACAAAGAAGCTAATTTTGTCAGTAGTTGTGTCTCCTGAAAATAAAAGCAAAGCAAAACTTATTGTAATTATCAGAAATCCTAAAATAAGCGCTATTGCTGTGTCTTTTGTTGGTTGACATCTGAATTGAAACAAATGCTTAAGAGAGTTTTTGATTTTCATAATTTACACATCCTATAATTTAGGTAAACTATCTTGAATTTAAGTATTTTTGCCCCCTCGTTAAAAACCGCAATTTCTGATAATGTATCGGCGTATGCGAAGTTTTGCCCTAGCGATAGCGGAGCAGAATTTGGGCGAAGGCTTTTGCGAAAAGCCACAGCCTCATACACGCTGTTGCGCGATGTAATAATACATTCTTAATCCCAACCGATAGGGAGGGATATGAAATCAGGGCAATTTTTTATTCATTATTTCTTCCTTTTGAAAGAAACGGTTCTTGAATGACGATATCTTCCTGGTTCATCGGTGCGACAAATTTGTAAATCACTTAACTCGTCAAGATCTTCTCTTTCAAAGCCATCAGCTTCATATGGCGGTATTTTTTCGCCACCTTCATCATCCTCATCCCATAATAACCAAGGTTGACCCCATGTTTCCCACGGATCTCCACAACAACCTCCATCAGTTTCGCCAATTAAAATGTATTCCTTCACGCTAGGACACTTTCTGATGTCCTTTGAACTGTCTTGCAGATAAGGCATCCATGAAACAATTACTATGTCCGGACTATATTTTTTCATTGCCTCGTCATGCTTAAGCTGCTCGACAGGAAAATCCCTTTTTAGTCTCCATTCTCCTGAATCTGTGGCGACCACTTTTGTTTGCCCTGGTGCTCTTTCTTCTAATTTTTGTTGAAGAAAGTGAGATAGCCTGCCGTTGCCTGCGCCAATTTCAAGAATTACGAGAGGTTTTTCTTCGCTGGCACCGTATTCCTGAATCTTGCCGACAAAGTAATCAGCAAGGGCGTTTAAGTACTCCTCGTTGAGAAATTCAAAAACTGGGTTTTCTTTATCAAAACAAAACTCCATCCACTGTTCCCAATCTGCAAACGCCTTTCTGATTTCCTTGTGAGACGGCAGAAAATTTGGGTCCCGCAATTTCTTTCGTAATTCGTCAGGGGTTAATTCTCTTTCGGGTTGTGGAGATTCCTCGGATGGTGACTTTTCAAATTTTAGCATATTATTGTAGTTTAGGATTACTAATTAACGAGTCTAACAAAGTCTGTGCTTCGTCAGCAATGTTGTCATCTGGTGTTGAAGATGAATACACTTGGTTTCGAAGTTCCCATAGTTTTTTAAGATCAGCCACAATTTGTTCGTCAATTTTCCCCGCATCTTTTAGTTGTTTGGCTAAAGCAGGAAAACCAAGCCTTCCGGATTCGTCGTCCGTCTTTTGGCGCAGTTTATTTTCTAACACCTTAGTTTCTTCGAGAAATTTTGCTATGTTCATATGTTTTAATTATCTTAATATTTTACCCAATAATTGGTGTTTTAAATCCAAAAGACTCAATGGCAGTAAAAATGCAACTATCTCCTTTTTGCTCTACAATAAATGAGCCACGTATTCCTAAAAGTGAGTAAGGAAATAAACATTTACGCTCAATTCTCCAGCCTGACGAGTCTTTTTCTATTTTAGTAATTTTAACTTTTTCTTTATACCACTTTCCTTCACAACATTGTTCACAGTAAACAATATCCCCCTCATCCATACCTCCAGTTACCTTAACAAACTTAGTATGGCAAGGACTCCATTCTGTAAAATGCTTATCAAGATTTTTAAACCAATCAAAAATCTTTTCGGGTGTTGTTTTTATCTTTATTGAATCTTCTAAGATTATCATGATCCATTACCTCTATTTATAATTCAATTGATTTAAAACCATATAAAAATCTTCCTTTTCAAAGACGGGGTTCGGAATTTCAGATAACGTCTCGCGGATAAAAGAAATTGCCGATAGGCGAATTTTGGTGAAGGTGCGAAGCACTAGAGTGAGATAGCCGTCTGGCTGAATGTCCATCTCAAAAATCTTAGTTCTATAACCTTGCATTTGACCGTAGCAGCCAGTAGATAGACTAGCAATACCAGTTCCAATAACAATTCTCGATTTCT
>JASEJL010000005.1 GCA_030016465.1 Patescibacteria group bacterium
GCAATTTCAATAATTCCTATATAAAAGCAGTTCTAATTTTACCATGTCAAAAAAAGATAAAAACATCACAAACTACTAAGCATTATTTAACCTTGGCAACACAGAGAGCAAAATAGTGCTTAGAGTCAGCTAACTGAATGAATAAGTTTGCAAAGAAATACTTCCCAAAATTAGAGTAAAATATCTCAAAATTTTCTGAAAGAAAATTTTGCCTAGGTGCTTTGCCAAGGTTGTAAAATTTAACAGTTGTCTTAAAGTGCACAATCGTGCGAGTTAAGACAACAGGGTTAGCTATTGACGTCCATAAGACAAAAGAAGTTTTTCACAGATAGGTCTTTACTTGTTTCTTTTTTGATGTTAAACTCTGCCAAGGAGGGTTTTTAAATTGTTCTTTTAAAATAGAATTCAGGTCGAAAATCAATAACCAATAATCAATAACCATGAGACTAATTACTTTCCCTATTACAAAAGAAAAAATTAATAAAAAAACTTTGACTATTGTTATAACGGTTGTCCTTTTTTTTCTGGTAGTCAATAGCTATATTTGGTTGCAAAAGGCGGGTCGGTTGCCTGAAATCAGTTTAGACGGCTATCTCAGGCAATTGACAGCTGGACTGATAGGAATGATTGAAAAAGAAGAATTGCTGGAAGAAAAGGTGACACCTGAAGAATTGGAAGTTGTTCTTCCTGCGGCGCCAAAAGTAGCATCAAAAGTCTATGAGGAAATCGCTGAAGCCGGCGAAGGCATTACTCATCTGGCCCGGAAAGCCCTACAAAAGTATTTGAGTGAGAAGGGTCAAGATTTAAATCTTAGCCCGGAACACAAAATTTATATTGAAGATTATATCCAAAAAAAGACCGGCGATGGCTGGCTGATGCTTGGAGAAACCTTGACTTTTTCCGAGGAGCTGATTGTGGAGGCAATTAACAAGGCTCAACAATTAACCCCTGACCAACTAGAAAATCTCAAACAATATTCTCAATTGGTTTCATTCTTTTGATAGGTGGGATAGGAAAAGGTAGGACAAAGAAACTAGGTAGGACAATAGGACAAGTGATGTATGTTGATGTGTATGTTGATGTCTGACGTCAACATTTATAATTAAATAAATACCTGGCCCGCGCCGAAGGCGCGGGCCAGGATCAAAACGATGAAGAAAAAAATTATTATTTCAATTGTTATTGTTTTATTCCTCGTTGCCGGAGGATTTTTTTGGTGGTGGCAGAGCAGAGAGATTAAAGGGAGGCCAGAAGATTATGTGATAAAAGAAACCCCAGAAGGAAAGTTTGTGGAAAATAAAAGGGCAGGATTAAGCATTAAGGTACCGGAGGGATGGGAAGCAAAAAGAATAGAAGTGGACAAAGGGTTCGTTATATTTTACCCTTCGTTTACAGAAATAGAGCAGCAGAATAAAAGAATAAATTTGCCCTTAAAGCATGGGTGTATTGTTGATGTCAGTGTAATATATGAAAAGATGGATTTTTCTGCTATAAAATTAGATGTATGGTACGCCCTTTCTGGATTAGGTGTTACATTTCAAGAGTTTGAGGAGGTTATTATAGACAATCACCCCGGCCTAAAGAATACTTTTGATACCCAGAAAATAGGAGAGGGTGTGGGTATCAATATTCCTTACGGAGATAAAGTTTACGCATTCTATCTATACTGGGGGCCGGAGGAGAAAGAGATCTGCATTAAAGAGTTTGATAATTTTTTAGAGAAAATTTCAATTAAGTAGTTTTTTCGTTATGATTAAACGAAATTTTTTTATTCTTGGACTACTTTTATTAATAGGCTTTTTAATTTTGCCTGGAGTTGGTTTGACTATTGATTTAAAGGATATTGATTTAAGAACATTAGGAAAGTATTTAGTACTGCCGGAAAATAGAGTGCAGGACCTAATATACTCGCTAATCGGAATATTCCAGGATGAATTTGAGGATATGATGACTGCTCATTGGGATTCTCCTCCTTATCCTACTTCAGATGAAATGGCAGTGCCGAGTATTATGAAAAAAGCTGCTCAAGTGCAGACATTAAATCATCTTTTAGTAGATGCTCCATTTCAGGTAGCTTGGGGAATTGTCAATAATACTGTTAAAATTGCTCGTTTAATAGGAATCAAAGATATTTCAGTGATTTTAGATGAATTAGAGAAAGAAAGCGTGAAAAAGGTAACCGAATATGGGATGAATTTTTTGTTGCAAAATGAAATTAGAGTAGCTCCGGGAGCAATGAGTTTTAAATATACTTCTCAAAAGGAAAATCAAAAAGAAGCGCTTTTTCAATACATAATGATTTATCAATCGATTGACGCTAAAAAGGGTAAAGTTCTAATAAGACTTTATTCGCCAAACCCGCTTGAACTACCAGAGAATCGAGGAAGTGGAGGTGGAGTTATGGGAACTTACACCGAACTCACCGCTAACCTTCCGCCTTTCATAGTTGACATCCGTGGCACCGTAGAGGATTACAAATGGGTTGGTGAACCTTTGATTGACATTGATTTTCCACCAGAGGTGCCGGATTTAGGCATTAAACCTCTTAGTTTTTGGGAGAGAAATATTTTGCAACCAATAAAAACCACGATTAAAGAGGTAGAAGTGATTATTACAAAAGTGACTGGTGGAAAAAAGGTTGTAGAAGATATCTCTAAAATTGTCAGTAACATTTGGAATACCCTCAAATCAACGATTTCGCAACTTAATCCTTTTATGCCGGCGGCAATTGTTCAACCGTCACTTCCGATGACAATTGAAGAAGAAGTTGCTGTTTTAGAATCAGAAGAAATAAAAGAAATTGAAGAAGAAACTGCTGTTTTAGAAGAGAAAATTACTGAAGCTAAACCCGAAGCTCTGGCCGAATTAACCCTAGAAGAACTTCAGAAACAATTAGATGATATTGCTGAACAAATTGATATTCTGATTCAAAAAGTAGCTGAGTTAACTGTTGCCAAAGAGCAAAAAATCAAAAAAGAAAAAACCGAAAAAGAGGAACTTGGGGAAGAAGAACTTGAAGAATTGGAGGAAAAGAAAAAGGGGAAAGAGAAAGATATTTGTTGGGTCAATATTAATACTGCTTCGGTAACAGAGTTACAAAAAATAACCGGGGTTGGGCCCGTGCTTGCTCAAAGAATAATTGAGGCGCGTCCGTTTTATTCACTCCATGATTTACTCAAAGTAAAGGGAATTGGCTCCGCAACCCTCCAAAAAATCCTCGCCCAGGGCTGCGCTTATGTTAACGAATTTTATTCCCAATTTACTGGCTCGGCCGGTGGTACTGCCAGCGGCGGCGGCGCGCCGCCGCCGCTGGCAACAGATTCGTCGCCTTCTTACCTCAAAATTCTCATTTCCGAAATTCAAATTGCCAGCATTTCCAATACTAATGACGAATTCATCGAACTTTATAATCCCAATGACCAAGAAGTGGATATCTCTCAATGGTCAATTCAAATATCTTATTCCACCAGCACTATTGTTTATAAAAAGAATTTTGAATCGGGAAATAAAATTTCAGCCAAGGGATATTTCTTGATAGTTAATGCCAGTAGTAGCGATCAGAATTTATTAAATTTAGCAGGAATGGTCCATAAAAGTTTTTCTCTATCTAAAAATAATACAGTTTATTTAGTCAAAAATAGGGAACAGATTGAAAGCGCTACTGATAGCGACATTATCGATTTGGTTGGTTTTGGTCAAAATGTTTTTTCTGAAGGAAATCATGCTCCAACTCCTCCAGCCGGAAGGAGCATTGGCCGAAAATGGTCAACAACCACTGAAAGTTATATTGACACTGACAACAACCAAGTTGATTTTGAAATTCAAACACCAACTCCCAAAGCCCAAAATCAAAGCTTAGAACTAGAAGAGGAACAGGGGTTCGAACCGGTGCAGAATTTGTTGGTTAACGAGTTTTTTGAAGAATGGGAAGAAGATGGAACTAAGCCAGCTTACTGGACAGGTTCTCACAGTTTTAAAACAAATTGGTTTCAAGATACCGACGCGCTTCGTGGAAATTATTCAGTGAGGGTCGGAACTACAGCTACAACTACACGGACACTGAGTCAAGTAAATCTAACTATAGAAGCTGGGAATTATTACGCCGTGGTTTATTTGAAAGGAGGAGGAGAGGCTAGAGTTGGGATTACACGGGGGGATACTGATATTGCCACTTACGGAAATTGGATTCCGATTTTCATTGATGAATGGACGATAATTACGCACAGCAGAGAATCAGTAATGGCGGGCAGCCTAGGAGGTATCCGAATACAAACGCGGGGCAATCAAGTCAATACCTTAATCGGCGCTGCCTGGCTAGGCACTGCGCCGCCACCAGAGTGGTGGCCTCATGGATTGCCACCCAACAAGGTTGAGGACTTTGCTATTGACACTCAAAACAGTTACAGTAACAATGTTCGACTGATTTGGACTACTGACACCGACCCTGACACCCCTTCAGAAAATCTTTTTTACGAAATTTATTATTCAAAAGAAGCCTTGAACGAGAGTAATTTAACGCAAGCTTCTGTTGCTTCAACCACTGCCACGAGTACTTTAATTTCCGGGCTTGATTATAACTCAATCTATTATTTTGGCATTAAAGCTTTTGATCCAGAAAATAATTCTTCAACTTTAGCCACAACAACCCCATATAAAACAGCAACTCTTAGCCTTATTGCTGATGGTTTTGACCCAAATTTAACCATTGTTAACAACGGCAGAAAAATTGTCAGAGCTTCTAACGGTAATTTATATGTGGTATATTCTAAAGATGACAAAATCTTTTTAGCGAAATCAATTGATGGAGGGCAAAATTGGTCTGATGAAGATAAAATTGCGGTTACTCCTGATGGTACCGCCACCACTACTCAAAAAGATCCGGCAATTGCCATTGATTCCCAAGATAATCTTCATATCGTCTGGAGTGGCATAGTTCCAAATATTAGCACAAGCACTTATCAAATTCGCTACCGGAAATACGACGGCGCCTGGCAGGCAATTGAAAATTTAACAAACGCTGAAAAACAAGATCAAAAAGCTCCCGTAATTGCCGTAGATTCTCAAAACAACATCCACTTAGCGTGGATTGATGGAAGAAAGATTTATTATAGAGTTGGTGCCGGCGGCAACTGGGGAAATGTTGAAATTGTTAAAGATTATGAATATGGATGGGAAATGTATTCTTCAATTTCTCAATTTTCTTTTGCTATAGATCACCAAAATGTTCTCCATTTTGTCTGGTTTGAAACTATTCCCACTGGTTGGGGCTCATACACAAATCTTCTTCGCTACCTTAAAGGAAGTTCAGGCAATTGGAGTGAGATTAAAAATTTAACCAGTGAGATTAAAAATTTAACCAGGGTTGGCTTGCAGAATTATTCTTCAATTATTATTGACTCGCAAAATAATGTGCACATCGTTTGGCATGAACCAGATAATCGGGATCATCAAGGATGGTATTCTCTTATCAATTATATTAACTACACTAATGATTGGGGACAAATTGAAACATTAAGCGAAGAAAAAAATAATTATGTAATTGCTTCTCCTTCTATTGCTATAGATTCCAAAAATTATCTTTATGTTGTTTGGAAAGGATGGGATTTTAAGCCAGTATCTCAAATTGAATATAAAGATGGTATTTGGCAGGAAGTTAAAGAATTGATTTTACCTTTTGAATGGCAGGGTTTCCCTAATCTTCTCTACCAACCCAATCAGCCAAAAACCGGCTATGCTTTCATTTTTTATGAAGGAACAAAATTAAAATTTTACGCCAGCCAGGATTTAACCTGGGAATAAAATTATGGATAAAAATTACTTAATTCAATTGACAAATAATCTCTATCGCCTGACTTTACTTTTTCCCAAAAAAGAGCCCTTGCGATATAAAATGCGAGAATTGGCAGATGAAGTCTTAGCCAAGTGTTTAAGGTGGAACCTTAAACAAAATCCGGTTTTAGAGGACCTGGAGGTTTTGGATGGGTTTTTTGAGGTGGCAAAAAGGCAGAATTGGGTTTCGCCAGTTGAGCTTTTGAGAATTCAAGAAGAATATAATAGAATAAAAGCCGAAATAAAAAAAATTACCAAACGACTCCCGGCACCACCGGAAAGAAAAGCTACAGGGGGTCGCCCCCTGCAAACTGTCAATTCGCGGCAGGAAAAAATTTTAGCGATTTTAAAAGAAAGAGGTAGGGCCCAGGTTTGGCAAATAAAACAAATTTTTCCGGAAGTAACCAAAAGAACCCTGAGAAGGGATTTTGAGAGTTTATTAAAAAAAGGTATAATTGAGAGAATAGGCGAGAGAAACGAGACTTTTTATCAATTAAGGAACTTAACTCCTTAAAGTAGGACATAATGTCCTACTGTCAATGTTTGACGTCGACAGTAACTATTTAGTCGTGTTATGGCGGATTTAAGAAAAGCTTTCAGTAAAATTTACGATCAATATGTAGAGAAAATCTACCGGTTTATTTTTTTGAAGGTCAATTCTCAAGAGGTTGCCCAGGATTTAACTTCGGAAACTTTTTTGCGAACCTGGAAGAAATTTAGTGAGGGGAAAGGGAATCCAATTGAAAACCCTCAGGCCTTTTTATATCAGACCGCCCGCAACCTGGTTATTGACTATTATCGGGAAAAAGGTAAGACCCAGACTGTTTCGGTTGAACTGACGCCCATTATTGATCCAGGGGAGAATTTAGAAAAAAAAGCCATGTTGAGGTCTGACCTCGAGACGATTAAAGTAGCTTTGGCTAAACTTAAGGAAAATTATCAAAATATTATTATTTGGCATTATCTTGATGACCTACCCATTTCCGAAGTAGCTAAGCTTTTAGGTAGGACAGAGGAAACCACGCGCGTCCTACTGCACCGCGCTCTCAATTCTTTAAGAAAAAAAATTAATCAATCAGCGTCTGGGACTGCATAATACAAATCTGCGAATTTTATACCAATCTACAAATGTGCGAATTTATATATTCGCATCATTTACATTCATTCATAGATTCGTATCATGTTATTTCTCTCTTTGCTTCACTTCGGTATTGATTTGTAATAAATTGGGGGAAAATTCGTCATTATTATAAAATGACGGATATAATAACTGAAAAAAAACTCATTGGCAAATTGCGGGAATTGCGCCAGATTAAACCCAACAAAGATTGGGTTCTTTTAACTAAAAGCCAGATTCTTGGCCAAGAAGAAAAATATAGAAGTCCGATTTCAATAATTTCGGTTTTGCGGGTTTTCTTTGCCAAACCGGGCTATGCCGGATTGGTTATTATTTTTATTCTTGTTAGTCTTTTTGGGACTTTCACTCTTGCTCAAAACTCTCTGCCTGGTCAGCTCTTATATCCTATTAAAAAGATTAGCGAAAAGACCCAGGCAGTTTTTGTTTCCGAAATTGATAAACCCAAAACCAGTTTGGAATTAGCCAGTAAAAGATTAGAAGAATTGACCAAAGTTGCCGAAACCAATCGGGTTCAAAATTTGGCTCCGGCCATTAATGAATTTCAGGCCAGTGTTTCGGAAGCTGCCAAGAATTTATCAAAAATTGATGCAACTAGTTCAGACCCAGCGGTAGTTAAGAGATTTGTTGACCAAGCCAAAAAAATAGGAGAAAAAGTAGAGGAAGTTAAATCTCTGGGCGTGGTTATTGGAGAAGAAGGATTAGAGAAACTAGAGAAAGCTTCAAGTAAATTAGAACTTGAGCTTTTAGTTTTGTCTTTGGAAAATATGATTTCCGATTTGGAAAACAGGACTTTAACCGAAAAGCAGGAAAAGATTTTAAGCCAGATGAAAGAACTACTGGAAGAAGAAAAATATTCAGAAGTTCTGGAATTATTTTTGGTCAATCAATAATCAATCAAAAAATGTCTACATTTCTATTTTCGCCTAATAAATAAAATGGCCGAGATTACCAAAGAAGATTTAACAAAATTAGAAGAAAATTTGGGCAGAATGATAGCCAAGGGATTTGATGAGAATACTAAACAACATCAAGGAATGATGGAGATATTAAATAGACATGCGGCAATGTTAATTGATCATACCGAAATGTTAATTAATCATACCGAAAGGTTAAAGCGAATAGAAACAAAATTAGAAGGCATAGTTTATCGCAAAGAATTTGATGAATTGAAATCTCGAGTTGAAACACTCGAAAAAATTTTAACGATTAAAAAAGAAAAAAACTTAAACAATTGAGAGTCGCAAGTTCGTGACCACTACGTAAGGTCGCGAAAATAAAGGGTCGACGCGACGGAATACAAATTAAAAATTAAAACCAAAAATTAAAAACAATAATGAATATAAGGAAAAAGATTGTAGCGACGATAATCGGTCTTTCAATGGTAATGACGATGGCTCCGGTTGCGATGGCCGAAGAGGTAACTGTTGAAGAGTTGGAGGCTAAGATTAAAGAATTGATGGCGACAATAGCTGAGTTAAAAGCCCAGATAGCTGCCTTAACCGCTGCTGCTCCGGCTGGGGCTCCAGCTGGTGCTCCGGCTGGCATTCCAGCTGCTTGTACTGGCATTACCTTTACTGTTAACCTTTCAGTAGGCTCTACTGGTAATGATGTCAAATGTTTACAGGCATTGCTGAATCAGTCAGCTGACACCCAAGTTGCCGCTTCAGGCCCTGGTTCTCCTGGAAATGAAACAACTTACTTTGGTCCTTTGACCAAAGCAGCAGTTGTTAAGTTTCAGACAAAGAACGCAATTTCTCCAGCAGCTGGTTTTGTTGGTCCTCTAACTCGCGCCAAGTTAAACGAGCTTTTGACAACTGCTCCAACTGAAAAAGCTGAAGAAACTAAGGAAGAAGCTAAGGAAGAAGAAGAAGCTAAGGAAGAGGAAAAAGTGATAACTCCTGGAGAAGAAGGAATATTGGATGCTAAAGATGAAGCCTTACCAACTGGAGTAAAACTTTATGCTGGAGAAACAGAAAAAGCAGTGATGGCTTTCAAGGTTGAAGCAAAAGATTCTTCAATTAAGATTGCTAGAATAGACCTTAAATTTAACACCAAACCCTACCGATGTCTAACCTATGCTTCTTTGTATGACGGGACAAATCCAATCAAAGGAATCTCTCTCTCAAAGGAGACAGTTACTGCGAGGTCAACCAGTGATTACAGGGTAAGATTTACTGACCTTGGTTTAACAGTGGACAAAGATTCTTCAAAAATCATTACTGTCAAAGTTAGCGCCGTTCCTGTTTATCCAACTGGCTGTGGATCAATTACTGCTTCAATTCCAGCCTTAGGAATTAGAGGTGTTGACGGAGCCGGTCTCCAGCAATATGCTCCAGCAGGCTCTTTGACTGGAAAAGCATTCACTACTGGTTCAACTGTAAGCGGAGTGCTTAAGACCTCAGTTGCTGCTGACACCCCAAAATCAGGTGCAGTGGTTATTTCTTCAACTGCTGCCCAATCTGAGGTTGAATTGGCAAGGTTTGGAGTGAAAGCAGAGAATTTAGACATCACTGTTAAGGACTTCCATCTGGATATAGATGAAGATGGCAACGATAATATCACTGCTACCAAGTTACTCGCTGTTGGCCTCTATGATGGAGAGACTTTACTTGGTTCAGTCACTCCAGATGCCAACGGCTATGCTTCCATAACCGACTTACAAGTAGCAGTAAGCAAAGATGCAACCAAGACTCTGAGTGTCAAAGGAACTTTCAGTAGTGATGCCGCGAATTCCTCCTACGTTGCCAAAATTAGAAGTGGAAGTGGTAATGGAGTGAGAGGTGAAGATGCAAACGAGAATATAGTTTCCGATGAAACTAGTAGAGTTGGAAATGAAATACATATCTACACTGCTGCTCCAATCATTGTTTTGGAGTCCGCTAGTGTTGCCGTGTCTAATTCCACTGGTACCGCCGGAAATGAAACTGGAGAATTTACTATTAAATTCAAGGTAACTGCCAAAGGAAGCGACATTTATATAGCAAAGACAACCGCTGCAAGCGCAAGTCCCGTTGTTGACAAGGTTACTGTTTATATGAAGCGGGGCGAAGATAATGTTGCACCAACAACCCAGACAATGACTTCTGCTGCCACTGCTGGTTCTTGGGGCTTCAAAGTAGCTCAAGATACAACTGAAACCTTTACCGTCAAAGTAACTCTTAATAACGCTGGAGGAACGGCTGGATACTTTAGAGCCAGGATTGTTGGTATCAGCTGGAATAAGGAAGATAGTTCTACTGATGCTGTTACATGGAGCGATACTTGGGCAGTTGGAACTCTAATTACCGATTCCGTCTACTTGACAAATGACTAAGGTTGCTTAAATCTTAGTTTTCGCCCTTTCCTTGTGGGGCAACAAAAGGGGGTTAGGGTCTTTCCTGACCCTTTTTGTTTTGCTAAAATATAAAAATTAAAATATAAAAAACAATAAAATAAAAAATGAGTTTTAAATCAAAAAAGCTAATTATTTTTGTTATATTTTTTTTAATTTTTCTTTTTCCTTCTTTTTCACAGGCAGACGAATATGGAGAAAAAAGGATTTTTAATGTTGACCAAAATTATGATGCTTTGGGCAGAGAAAGAATTTTCGCCATTTTAGTTAAAGTTTCTCAAAATGCCTATTTTTATATAGACGAGGATTATTGGGGCAGACTTTCAAGTTTAAAAAAGGAAGAAGTTGCCAATTATTTAAGAAATTTGGCTCAAGAATTTGACACCAAAATTTATCCAACTTTAACTTTTTATTTTGGCTCTGAACCAAAACCAGGAATTGACAAAGACGAAAGAATCACGGTTTTAATTCATCCAATAATTTCAGATGGCGGCGGTTATTTTAATTCCGGTGATGTTTATTCCCGTTTTCAAAATCCTAAATCAAACGAAAGAGAAATGGTTTATTTAAATAGTCAATATATTGACAAACCGAAAGTAAAGAGTTTTTTAGCTCACGAATTTATGCATTTAATCACAGTTAACCAGAAAGATTTGTTAAGAAAGGTGACCGAGGAAATCTGGTTAAATGAAGCCAGGGCAGAATATGCTCCGACATTACTTGGTTATGATGACATTTACAAAGGAAGTAATTTGGAAACAAGAGTCAAAGATTTTTTAGAAGACCCGACAGTTTCTTTAACCGAATGGCTGGATAAAA
Source organism: Patescibacteria group bacterium (assembly GCA_030016465.1). Classification (GTDB taxonomy): domain Bacteria; phylum Patescibacteriota; class Minisyncoccia; order Minisyncoccales; family DG-74-1; genus Yes71-31. The sequence goes on from JASEJL010000005.1 coordinate 11,118, forward strand.
AAGAAGATTACGGAGCGGTTAATTTATTTATCCAGTATTTAGTTGACCATTACGGAAAAAAGATTTTAGTTGATTCTTTGCAATCCTCAAAAACCGGAATTGAGAGTCTAAATTATGCTTTGGAGAAGAACGGCTTTGCAAAAAACTTTTCTCAAATTTTTGCTGACTGGCTGATTACCCTTTTGGTTAATGACTGCAAAGTGGGGGAAAGATACTGCTATTTAAATAAAAATCTCAAGGACCTTCGTATCGTCCCCACTTTTTATTATCTTCCTCGAACCGAGACCATTTTATCCACTTATCACTTAACCCCTCCCTGGAATTTAAACTGGCAGAGATTTATCGGCGGCGGTAGCGAAGTTTCTTTGAAGTTTGATGGAGCAGATTCAGTTGAATTTGAGGTTCCTTATTTGCTTTGCGATTTCCAAAATGTTTGTTCGGTTGGATTCTTGGTTTTGGACGCCGAGCAAAAAGGAGAACTTTTGCTTTCTCAATTTAACGTCAAATACAGCTCCTTGACCACTCTACCATTTATTAAAAGTAAAATTTGCGGGTTTAATGGTAAAGAAGATTCTTTTTCTTTTTCCTGGAAAGTTACGGTTGAGGAAAAAACTCAAACAGAATTAAAAAATCAACTGCTGGCAAGAATCGCCGAACTCCAGGCGGAGGTGGACCAATTACAAGCCCAACTCGCCGCCCTTTTAGCCAAAAGAAGCCAACAGGGGGCGACCCCCTGTAGGTTTGAAAACAATCTTTATTATGGAATAATGAATAATTCCGAAGTTCGTTGTCTTCAGGAGTTTTTGAAAACTCAAGGCATTGATATTTATCCCGAAGGTCTGGTTACCGGCAACTTTCTTTCTTTAACAAAACTGGCGGTCATCCGCTTTCAGGAAAAATACACTTCAGAAATTTTAGTCCCGCTTGGATTAAAAAGAGGAACAGGATATGTAGGGGAAAGAACGAGAGCAAAGATAAAGCAACTAATTAATTTCTAATTTCCAATTTCCAATATCTAATAAAATTCCAAATGCTAAATGAGAAAAAAGAAAAAATTTATGATTTAGAAGAAAGGACAGCGAAGTTTGGGGAGGATATTATTGAATTTGCCAAGAAAGTTCTTAAGAATGTTATAACAATCCCATTAATAGAACAGTTAATAAAGTCTGGAACAAGTGTTGGTTTTAACTATTGCGAAGCAGATTGTGCTGAGTCTCGTAAAGATTTTGAGCATAAGTTAGGGATATCAAAGAAAGAAGCAAAAGAATCTAAACATTGGCTTAGGATGATTGCCAAAGCAGCACCAGAATTAAAAGGTGAAGCAAGAAAATTATGGCAAGAATCAAACGAACTTCAGCGGATATTTATTTCAATTATTAAAAAGTCGAAAACCAAAAACAAATAATTAGAAATTAGGAATTGTAAATTTTATTGGAAATTGGATATTGGTAATTGGATATTAAAAATATGGCTATATTTTTTATTGCTGGTTTCATCGGCGGCGCAATCAGGGCATAGTCGGGATTTTCAAATACACCCTTTCTTACAAAGACATCAAAATAAACTGGCTTTATTTTGGCGGCATGACCGCGGTTTCAGGATTAATCGGACTGACTGCTGCCTGGATAATTCCGGAGATTGGTCTGGTTTTTGAAGGACTGAAGGGTTTGTCTCCGGCCATTGCCCTGATTTCAGGTTACGCTGGCGGCGATTTTCTGGAAAACATCTTCAAAATCCTGATGAAAAAGCCCATTTTGTTTGAGCAAGAAAAGAAATAGTTTTCCACAATTATCCTTTTTGAACTCAATTGACCCCTCTTGACACCCTTTGATGGGTGTTTTAGTAATAAAGTAGAAGCATTTTTTTCTTTTTTCTTCTTCTAAACTATGAACTATGCCAAGTAGCGAAAATTTGACCGTTGCCTGGCAGCAATATAATATTTTGCAAAGCAAAATATTAGTCGAATTTCTACTACCTGGTATGCCAGAAATTAATCCTAAAGAAATTTATACAACTAAAGAAGCCCAGGATTTTTTGAAAATAAGCTCCAGTACTTTTAAGAGATTATTAAAACGAGGGATAATCAAGGCCTACAAGGTTGGCGGCACTTACCGTATTTGGGGCAGCGAGATTTTGAAGTTGGTTTCGCCAAAATTAGAATCAAAGGTCTACATGACTTACAAAAAAGTTAAAGAAAAAACCAAAAAAACCATTGAAAAATGGTAATTCAATGGTTTTTTATTTTATGAAAAAAGATAGTTCCAAAATTGGAATATTGGGCTATGGAGAAGTAGGGCAGGCTATTGCCAAATTTTACCGAAATCCTAAAATAAAGGATTTAAATCGAGACGATGGTTTAAAAGGAGTGGAGATTTTACATATTTGCCTTCCCTGGAGTAAAAGTTTTGTGAAAATAGTCAAAAAAGAAATTAAAAAAATAAAACCTAAACTTACAATCATTCACTCGACAATTGGGCCTGGGACGACAAAGAAAATTGGCGGGACGATAGTTCATAGCCCAGTTAGGGGAATGCACCCAAAATTATATAAAGGAATCAAGACCTTTGTTAAATATATCGGAGCTGATAATAAAAAAGCAGGAGAGATGGCAAAAAAACATTTAGAAAGTTTGGGTATTAAAACGAAAGTTTTTATGCCTTCGGTTACCACCGAAATTGGAAAACTTTTAGACACAAGCTACTACGGGCTCTGCATTGCCTGGCATGGTGAAATGAAAAAAATATGTGATAAATATGGAATAGATTTTGAAAAAGCAGTCACTGATTTTAACAAAACCTATAATCAAGGTTATAAAAAATTAGGATTACCAAATGTTATCAGGCCAGTATTATATCCCCCAAAAGATGGTATAAAAGGACATTGTATCTGTGAGAATGCTGAAATCCTTAAAAAATATTTCAATAGCCCGGCTCTTAATTTAATTTTAAAATACCGACCCAAGAAGAAACGAAAAAGTTAAAATATGAAGGTCAGAAATTTCATTGATATTAAAGCACTTTTGTTTGATAATCTAACCATTAAACAAACGATCTTTAAAAATATTTTTTGGCTAGCAGTATCTCACGGACTGAGCAGATTGATGACCCTGATTTTGCTTATTTTTGTTGCCCGAATTCTGGGAGCTGCCGAGTACGGAAAATTCACTTTTGCTATAGCCTTTGTTTATTTGCTTAGTGTTTTTTCTGATTTAGGGATATCTTCAATTGCCACCCGAGAGTTTTCTCGAGAGAAAGAGAGAGAAAAAGAATTTTCAGCCATTCTTTCTTTAAAGATTTTTTTGATTTTAGGAACAGTGATTTTAACTTTCATTGGTTCTTTTTTTATCACCTCTGATCCTATAATTAGAGGAATAATTTGGATTTTAGTGATTTATAACTCAGTGAATTGTTTTTCCGAAATTATTTATGCTTTCTTAAGAGCTCGCCAGCGAATGGAGTATGAATCTTTTGCAAAAATTTTGCATGCCTTTCTCATAACTGGTTTTGGTTTTTTTGTTATTTTGAACTTCCCTTCAGTAAAAAATTTGAGTTATAGTTATTTATTCGCCAGCTTAATTTTTCTAATTCTTGTTTTAGTATTTTTTCATTTTAAGATTTATCGATTGTCTCTTACCTGGAATAAATTTATCTGGCAGAGGTTTTTAGCAATGTCCTGGCCATTGGCTTTGGTAGCAATTTTTACTGCTATTCATAATTATGTTGATTCCACCATGATGGGTTATTTTGGCCAAATTACCCAAACTGGCTGGTACAACGCCGCTTTAAAAATAGTCCAAGCGAGTCTAATTCCTGCTGCTCTTATTTCTCAGAGTTTTTATCCAGCTCTAAGTATTGCTTTTAAGGAATCAAAGGAAAAACTTCAAAAGGTCTGGAGTTACCAGATGGAAACTTTACTTTTTTTAGCTGTTCCCTTGATGGTTGGAGGAATAACCCTTGCTCCTAGAATCATTGATTTTATTTATGATTCCAGTTATTTTCCTTCAATTCTAGCTTTTCAGATCTTAATAATCATGGCCGCTTTAGTGTTTCTTTATTACCCTTTTAATCAAGTCTTAATTGTTTCCAATCAGCAGACAAAAGTTTTTTGGCCTATTTTTTGGGGAGTTATAGTTAACGTTATTTTAAATCTAATTTTGATTCCCAAGTTTAGTCTCTACGGAGCAGCTGTAGCCACCGTAATTACCAATCTTTTAATTTTCTTTCTATTATTTACATCTGTTTTAAAATTTACTTTTGTAAACCCTTTTAATTTAAGATTTTTATTAACTTTTATCGGTGTAGTTTTTTCCAGTGCTGGAATGTATTTTGTAATATCCCAACCTGCGATTTTCTATCTCAATGTTTTACTTTCAGTACCAATTGGAGCCGGAGTCTATTTTGGTTCTTTTTTAGGATATAGAAAATTAGTAAAGCAAATTTTTATTATTCCATCGGTTTTATTTTAAAGAAAAAAATGAACTATAAATTCTATATATTAAAAAAGGATTTAAGAGAAAAGGGGCTAATTTTTGTATTTAAAAGAATTATCTTTTATTTGTTACGTCCGTTTACAAATTTAATGAAGAGGAGTTATTTCTTAGTAAACATGCGATACGGAGTTTTTCCAAAATTAAGACAAAATTTACCTTTTTGTCGACCTAGTAATAGAATCATCAGATTTCCTCAAAGTGAATTAGTTCAGGAAGTGCGCAAATTTTGGTATTCAAATGTTCCTGGTAATTTTGATTTAGATGGAGAGAAAATTAGCCGCAAGGATATTTTTACTTACGGTGGACCCAATCCTAAATTTACCTGTCCGATTTGTCAAAAGTTAGAATGGCTCTCTCGAGTTAGGCAAAAAAATTTATTCACTCCTCACAACTGTTCTCAAGCAAAAGAATGCGAAGAACTGTGTAAAAAACAAGGAGATGAATTATGGACTCACTATCATCAAAATTTTGATTTTTCAATCGGTTGCGATCTAAATTTACTTGCTCCAAAAGCGATTATTCTTACTACTAAAGAAAGTTTTGAGAAATTTCTTACTCCCCGATGCGATTTAGGATATTTATTGGGGAGAAGAAGATTGGCTTTTTCTTGCCAAATAGATGTTACTTTTGATCCTTTTGGAATAGATTGGTCAAAATATGATTTCTTATTGATGAGTAATGAGGGAAACAACCGAAGATTTGCTCGGCCAAATATTCCAATTATTCTATATGGACATGATTTTTGGCCTCTCGAGGACAAAGGTTTTCAATGGGTGATTGATTGGGTGAGGCCCGATGTATTTTTGACTACTTATCCCACCCAATGGAAAGAAAATTTTAAATTTCCTAAAAAAACAAAAATTATCTTCTTCCCTCTGTTTCCAACTCAATTTTTCACTCGAACAAATTTAAATAAAAAAGAAGTTGATTTGCTAGTTATTGGGGCCGTTGCCAATCCTATTTATAAACCCAGAGTTGAACTCTTAAAACAAATTTCAAAACTAAAAGATAAATATAAAATTGAATTTTCTCACTGGGTAGGGGCTCGAGGAGCTGATTGGCAGGGACCGACTTATTATGTAGATTCAATTTCTGGCCAACCAGTTCGCTATTTAAATAAATGGTCAGAATATTTGGGCTCAGCAAAATATGTAGTTTTTGGAAGAATGCGTTATTCTATTTTAGTTTGGAAGTATTACGAAACTCTTGGTTCAGGAGCTGTGCCCATTTTTCCTGAGATACCGGATTTAAAGTATTTAGGAGTAAAACCGTTTGAGCACTATATTCCTTTGTCTGAAGTTGAAGGTCATAACAATAGATTAGCTTATTTTTTAGAACATTACGATGATTTTAGATATATCGCTGAAAATGCCGTAAAGTGGTACAAAGAAAATTCAGATAAAATGTTATTTAATAGCTTCGAAGATTTGAGTAGAGAAATCACTGAATATAAATATCCAAAAAGATTAATTTAAAATGAAAATTTGTTATTTGGCAGATGCCGACAGCATTCATACTTACAGATGGATTACTTATTTTTCAAAGAAAGGACATAAGGTTAGCTTAATTTCTTTCAAACCTCCCTGTTTTGATTACCAGGGAGTAGATATATTTTTAATAAAAAAAATAAAAAATAGTCCTCGGACGAGCTCCCACTTTCTTAACTTTTTACCAATTCTTTTTCAAATAAATAAATTAAAAAATCAGATCAAACCTGATCTATTTCATGCATTAAGCAGTAGTAAAGGATGGTTCGCCGCATTACTCGGCTTTAAGCCACTTATTTTTACTATTGCAGATCCCGGGATTTTCTCAATACCTTTTCAAAGGAAACTGCCAAAAATTTATAAAATTCTTAACAGATATGCTCTAAAAAAAGCTGATTTATTAGTTTGCGATGGGGAAAATACAAGAAAAGCTATGATAGAATTTGGAGCTAATCCTCAAAAAATAAAAATCATTAGATACGGGGTAGATACAGAAAAATTTAAACCAGAAAAACCAAACCAAGAGCTAAAAAATAAATTTTTTACATCTGATGATAAAATAATAATTAGTGTTAAACCGCTTAGAAAAGAGTGCGATGTGGAAAGTTTAATTCGTGCTATACCGTCTGTTTTGAAAGAAGTTCCGGAAGCTAAATTTTTAATAGTTGGAGATGGCGAAGAAAAAGAGAAATTAATTAGCTTATCCAAATCTTTAGGAATTTCTTCTGCCATTAAATTTGTCGGTTGGGTTTTGTCTGAAGATTTACCAAAATATTTTAATATAGCTAAAATTTTTGTCTGCACCTCTTTAGTAGAGACAGGATTAGCTTCTAGTACTGCCGAAGCTATGGCCTGTGGAGTACCAATAGTGGTCAGCGATTCTGGTGACAATAAAATTTTTATAAAGGATGGAGAAAATGGATTCATTTTTCCTCCAAGGGGATCGGAGATTTTAGCTGAAAAGCTCATTGTTCTACTCAAGAGTGAAAGTTTGTGGCAAAAGTTTTATTTAGCTCACAGGAAATGGATTGAAGAGAACAATAACTATCAAAAAGAAATGGAGAAAATGGAAAAAATTTATAAACAAATAATTAATGAAAGAAAAAATTAAATCAATTCTAAAAAGCTATCCTTCTATTTACCATTTTGTACAGAATTACTATTGGAAAACTCTAAGCTTAAAAGCTAAATTTTTAAGAACAAAAATGGTAGAAAGAAAATGGCAAAATCGTAAAGATTTAATAACAGCTAAAGATTTTTGGCTAGCCACAAATCATCTCCATCGCCAATTATTAATAAAAAAGATTGAAAGCTTTTCTCCGATTTCTAGTGTTTTAGAAATAGGATGTGGCTTTGGTTCTAATTTATATTTACTTGCTAAAAAATTTCCAAAGGCAAAAATAAAGGGGATTGACATTAATCCGAAGTTTATTCAGGTAAGCAAAGAGATATTTTCTAAAGAAAAAATTTTAAATGTTGAAACCCTGATAGGAAGGGCAGACGAACTTGGAAGATTTTCAGCTAAAAGTTTTGATGTTGTTTTTACTGATGCGGTTTTAATGTATATAGGGCCAGATAAAATTAAAAAAGTAATTAAAGAAATAACAAGAATTGCTAAAAAAGCCTTAATTTTTGTAGAATGGCAATCTGAAAAAGAAGAATACGATGCTCATGTTGGAGTTTGGAAGAGAAATTATTTAAATTTATTAAGTAATTTTTTTTCAAAAGAAAGAATTTCTCTTTCAAAAATTCCTAAGGAGGCTTGGCCAGATGAAAATTGGCAAAAATTTGGATATTTAATCGAAGTAAAATTATGAAAAAGGTTTTAATTATTTCTGATTTAATTGAAGCTTCTCCAAGAATTCCTGGTATATCTAAGTATCTTTTTGAATTTGGTTGGCAAGCAATTATTTTAACTGGGAGGTTGGCAGAAGGAATAAATTCTAAGGTTAAAGTTGTAAAAACTCCTTATTCTAATATTGTTCTTTCTTTTAAAAAAAAGTTTGGTTTGAATGAAAAAAAAGAACTCCAAGAACAAATTGGGATCCCCCTCTTTCTGAGAAAGAAAAAGAAATCCATTATTGATAAATTAATTAATTTAGTTAAAGAAATCATTGCCTATCCAGATGAACTAAAAAATTGGAAGCCAATTGCCGTGAAATTTGCAAATGAAGTTTTAGAGAAAGAAAAAATAGATGCCATAATTAGTAGTTCTTCACCGGTGACAGTTCATATGATCGCCAAAGAATTAAAAAAAAAATATAAAATTCCCTGGATAGCTGATTTAAGAGATCTTTGGACCCAAAATCATTATTATCAATATAGCAGAGTAAGGAAGTTTTTTGAGCAAAAATTAGAGCTAGAGACCCTAAAAGATGCAGATGCCTTAGTAACAGTTTCTCCAATTTGGACTAGCAGACTGAAAGAACTACATAAAAGAGATACAGTATATAGTGTAACTAATGGTTTTGATCCAGAAAAAATGAATACTTCTTCAGTTAATTTGACAGAGAAATTTACAATCACCTACACTGGTAGAGTTTATGCTGAAAAACAAAGTCCATCGAAACTTTTTCTTGCTCTTAAAGATTTAATCACCACCGGAAAAATTAATCGAAATGAGATTGAGGTAAGGTTTTATGGTCCAAAAAAAGAATGGTTAGAAAAAGAGATCGAAGATTATGAATTATCTCCTATCGTTAAACAGTGCGGCTTAATTCCGAGAAGTGTGTCTTTCCAAAAACAACGTGAATCACAAATATTGCTTTTGCTAAATTGGGAAGATTATCGAGAAAAAGGATGCTATCCCTTAAAGACTTTTGAGTACTTAGCAGCCCGAAGACCCATCCTCTCTATAGGTGGTTCAGGCGATGATGTTGTTAAAAAACTTCTTTCCGAAACTAAAAGCGGCGTTTATGGTAAGGAAATCAAGAATATCAAAAGTTATCTTGCTAAATTTTATTCAGAATATAAGCAGAAAGGGAAAGTGAGTTATGAAGGCGATGTGGAGAAAATTAATAAATATAGCTATAGAGAAAAAGCAAAAGAATTCACGAATATTTTAAACCAAATAACATGACTAATAAATCCGATTTTGATTCACAATTTCATATGAATTATGAAGATTATTTGAAAGGTTTGGATTTAGATAACTGGTATCGATACTTCTTCATCATAAAAGAAGTAATTGAATTTAATCCAAAAAACATTTTAGAAATCGGGGCTGGCAGTGAAGTAGTTAAAAACTGTCTTAAAAACTTTGTTGAAGATTACAAAGTAATGGATGTTAATCAAAAATTAAACCCGGATATATTGTCAGACTTAAGAGAATTGAAACCAGAATTGAAAGAAAAATTTGATTGTCTGATTTGTGCTGAGGTTTTAGAACATATGCCCTTCGATGATTTAGAGAAAAACTTGAGGAATATATCTCAGTATCTAAGAAAGGCTGGTAAAGCTTTAGTTACCACCCCTCATCGTGAAAAAAGAATTGCAATTATCTCACCTTTATCCCATCAAAAACCCTTAATGATTTGTCTTCCTCCCGGAATTCATACCCCAAAAGGCTATTATTATAGGTGGCTAAAGAGAAAAAAGATTACAAAAGATCCTCATCATTGTTGGGAAATTGGAATGGATGGGATAAAGAAAAATGATGTAGAAAAGATTATTAAAAAAGTGGGTTTTGATATAGAGAAATTTATGAAACTATTATATGTAGATTTTTGGGTTTTAAGAAAGTAAGATGAAAATATCAATTATTACGACTATAAAAAGAAAATATGGTGGTAAGGTTTACGAAAGAATGATAGGAGATGCTCTTTCTAATAATTTTCAGGTTGAATTCGTAAATACTGGTATAAAAAATGGTAAATTTAAACATTTGAAAACCCTCAAGGTTTTATGGGATCTTTTTAAAATCAGTAAGAAAAAAGATTTTGAATTGGTTATTAAAGATTTTGATTCTTCTATTTTTTTAAATAAAAAACCGGTAAAAAATATAGCTATTATTCATCATATTGATTATTCTTTTGCTCCGTTTTGGATTAAATTTTTTACTCCGTTTTTTATTCCCTTTGTTTTTTATAATTTAAAAAAATTTGATGTCATTGTCACTGTTTCAAAATATTGGGAAAATTATTTCCAAAAGAAAGATTACAAAAATGTTGTTCTTATTTATAATGCTTTTAATGTAAGCGAATTTAATTTTTCTCCTGAGGAGATTGAAGAATTTAAAAAGAAATATAATTTAATTAAAAAGCCTATTATTTATCTTGGCAATTGTCAAAAAGCTAAAGGGGTGGTAGAAAGTTTCCAGATCTTAAAAGATTTAGATGCCAATTTGGTTACTTCAGGAAGTCAGCAAGTTAAAATTCCAGCCAGAAATTTTGAGCTAGAATATAGGGATTATTTAAAATTATTGAAAACCTCATCGATAGTAATTACTATGTCTAAATTTAAAGAAGGTTGGTGCCGAACCGCTCACGAAGCAATGCTTTTGAAAACTCCAGTGATAGGTTCAGGTTTAGGAGGAATGAGAGAATTATTAGAAGGCGGAAAACAAATAATTTGTTCTGATTTTAGTTCTCTAAGAGAAAAAGTCGAATATTTATTAAACCATCCAGAAGTGAGAGAAAAAATGGGCGAGGATGGTTATAATTTCGCTAAAAATTTTACTTTGGAAAGATTCAAAAAAGATTGGCTAGAATTAATTAACAAATTAAGATGATTAAAGTCTCAATAATAATTCCTTGTAGGAACGAAGAAAAATTTATTGGAAGATGTTTACAGTCTCTTCTTGAGCAAGATTATCCCAAAGAAAACCTTGAAGTTTTAGTAATAGACGGAAATTCTGAAGATGGGACTAGGGAAATTATTAGAGATTTTTCTTCAAAGCACTCTTTTATTAAACTTTTGGAAAATCTTAAAAAGTTTACTCCTTTTGGTTTAAATATTGGAATAAAAAATAGTAGGGGAGAGGTAATAGTAAGAATGGATGCTCATGCCAGTTACGAAAAAGATTATGTATCAAAGTGTGTAAAATATTTACAGGAATATAATGCCGATAATGTGGGAGGAGTAATAAAAACTCTGCCGGCTAAAAATACCTTAATGGCCAAAGCTATCGCCAATTGCTTATCGCATCCTTTTGGCGCGGCATCTGATTTTAGAATGGGTGCTGCTCAACCCAAAGAAACTGACACGGTTTTTGGTGGCTGTTACAAAAGAGAGGTTTTTGAGAAAATCGGGTTGTTTAATGAAAACTTATTAAGGTCGCAGGATATGGAGTTTAACCTTCGGTTGAAAAAAGCCGGAGGTAAAATTCTTTTGGCGCCAGACATTGTTGCCTATTATTATCCTCAGTCAAATCTTTTTAATTTTTTTAAGCATAATTTTGAAGATGGTGTTTGGGCAATTTTGCCTCTGAAATTTGTTAAAATTCCTTTTAAATTAAGGCATTATATACCCTTGATTTTTGTTTTAACTTTGCCTTTGAGCATTTGGCCGTACATTTTAATTTCTTTGTTTTTTTCGTTGCAAATTGCTTTTCGGGAAAGAGATTTTCGACTGTTTTTTATAATGCCCCTGACATTTTTTTGCCGCCATTTTGGTTATGGTTTGGGTTCAATTTGGGGATTAGTAAAAATAATTTTATGAAAAAGCTAAATATATCTTCAAAAATCTTTGTTGATGGAGGCGATCCGAAAGAAACTCGAGAGGCAAAAGAACTTTTGGGATTTGTTCATGGTCAGACTACTAATCCTACCCTTATTTCTCAAAATCCAATAGTCCGGGAAAGAATGGAAAGGGGAGAGAAATTTAGTAAAAGGGAGGCTTATCATTTTTATCAAGAAGTGGTTCGGGAAATAGCTAAAATTATCTCAGGCCCTATTTCGGTTGAGGTTTATGCTGATAGAGATACTAAAGCTCAGAAAATGATTGAAGAAGCTAAAGAAATGGTAAAATGGATTCCCAATGCCTGCATTAAGTTGCCAATTACTAAAGAAGGATTAAAGGCGGCTAATTTGGCAGTGAAAGAAAATATTCCGCTCAATATGACTCTTTGTTTTTCTCAAGAACAGGCAGCAGCTGTTTATGCGGCAACCAAAGGAGCTGAAAATCCGGTTTTTATCTCTCCCTTTGTCGGGAGGTTGGACGATCGGGGAGAAAATGGAATGAACTTGGTAGAAAATATTTTAAGGATGTATCGAAATGGAGACGGCCACGTTAATGTTCTTACTGCTAGCGTTAGAAACTTAAATCATTTGCTTTTTGCGCTATCCCTTTCTTGTCCTTTAATTACCGTTCCCTTTAGGGTGATTAAAGAATGGGCTGAGAAAGATTTCATTTTGCCAGATGAAAATTTTAACTACCAACCCCAAAATTTAAAACCTATTCCTTATCAAGAAATTTCTTTAGACAAGGATTGGAAAAGTTATAATATTTATCATCAACTGACCGAAATTGGAATTGAAAAATTTGTCTTAGACTGGCAATCAATGATTAAAAGCTAAAGTCATGGAATTAAGAAAAGAAATAGAAATTGAATATTATGATAAAAAAGCTAAAGACTGGTTGAGACAGAATAAAGACCGACGGAGAACAGTTGATTTTGAGGGTTTTGAGCCCGAAAAATTAGAAAGTTTTAGATTTTTGTATAAAATACTAAAAGAAAATTGCCGAGATAAAATAATTTTAGATTATGGCTGTGGAAATGGAATTCATTCTATTCCTTTGGCGAAAATGGGGGCAAAAAAGGTAATTGGCATTGATTTATCAGAGAAATCTTTAGAGATTGCCAGAGAAAGAGCAGAAAGGGAAGAATTGGAAGAAAAAGTTGAGTTCATCTCAATGGATTGCGAAAAGATGGATTTTCAAGATAATAGTTTTGATATTGTTTTTGATGGTGGCACTTTTTCTTCTCTCGACCTCCAAAAGGCCTATCCGGAATTGTTCCGCATTTTAAAGCCAGAAGGTCTTTTAATCGGGATTGAAACTTTCGGACATAATCCGGTGACGAATCTAAAAAGAAGAGTTAACAGATTGGTTGGAAAACGAACCAGTTGGGCAACCGAGCATATTTTCAGAATGGAAGATTTGGAAAAAGCCAAAAATTATTTCAATAAAATTGAAGTTTATTATTTTCATTTAATTTCCTGGCTTGCATTTCCTTTTCTTAATTTGCCTGGCGGAAAATTATTGTTAAAATCATTGGAGTTTATTGACAAGATATTATTGAAATTGCCATTTCTGAGAAAATCCGCTTTTAAGGTTGTCTTCGTATTTTCCCAGCCCAAGAAATAACTCTTAACTTTTGTCCTTTATTGAAAGACCTTCCAGGGTTATTTACAAGTTTCTATCTGAAATACCTCGAAAAAAAGAGGTTTTTATGGTTTTTGAATCTTGAAAAAATTGGACTCAAAAGGTAAATTAAAAGTGTAATGGTAAAGCGTCTTTTTGATATTGTTTTTGCTTTTTTTGGGTTAATCTTGGTCTTGCCCCTGTTTTTAATTATCGCGATTTTAATAAAGAGAGAATCGCCAGGACCGGTTTTTTATCGGGGGACAAGAATTGGCAAGGGTGGCAGGCCTTTCAGGATTTTTAAATTTCGGTCAATGGTAGAGAACGCCGAGAAACTTGGCGGACCTTCAACCGCCGGAGATGACCCTCGTTTGACTAAAATCGGCAAGTTTCTCAAAAAATACCAGCTTGACGAACTGCCCCAATTGATTAATGTATTGAAAGGCGAGATGAGTTTGGTGGGCCCGAGGCCGGAAGTTAAAATGTATGTTGATATGATGACGGAGGAAGAGAGAAAGATTATTCTTTCAATTAAACCTGGAATGACCGATTTAGCATCCCTGTGGAATTTTCATGAGGGTGAGATTTTAAAAGGAAGTTTGGATCCAGAAAAAACTTATCTGGAAAAGATAAGACCAACAAAAATTAAACTTCAGTTAGAATATGTTAAAAAACGTTCTTTTTGGTTAGACTTAAAGATAATCTTAAAGACCATTTTAAAGATACTTATATGATAGAGAATATACCAAAAGAAATTTTAATAAAAATGTATGAGATGATGTTGAGGAATAGAAAAGACAATTAATTTCGGCAAAGCAAGCCCTTATCCTATGAATAACAACTTACCAAAGATGTTTTTAAAACCTAATTATTAGTTTAAAAAAAATCCCTTACCAAAATTCGATAAGGGATTTTTTTCAATATTGTTCCTCAAAGTATAATTGGACTTCAATTACTGCAGCTTCAGCATGAGTAATATAACTCTCTGAAGCTCTTATTGTTTCGATAGTTCGGGTTAAATGAAGTATTCCTTCTACGCCTATTCTTTGATAGAGCTCTACGATAAAAATTCCAAGCTGCGAGCTTTCGATATTCTTTAAAAATTCCCAACCAATGAATCCGTCTGTAAAAAGAAGGATTATATCAATCTCATAAGTTGGGAACGCTAATCTTTGCCACATTCTTTCTATCCCTGGCTCACCATTTAAAGCTCCGTATCCTTCTGGGCTCTCAGAATTATTAATTACCCTTCCTCTTTCTTTTAAAAGTATAGGATAAAATCGGTTCCACATTTCATCCCGAACTTTGTTAAGTTTTTCTTCTTCGATGTTTTCAAGCTTTATATTCCATTCTTGAGCTATTTCCTGCATCAGCCGGGAAATTTCTGAATTCATAAAGGTATCGTGAGCATGAACTTGATTTTCAGTTATAAAAACCTTACCGTCTTTTAACCTTACTAAAGCAAAAGTATCGCCAGCAGCAAGAATCTCTGTTTCTTTTTTACCAATTTTCGTTGCAGCAAAAGTAGCTCCCGATAGACGACCTATCTCTTCAGGAATTCCAGCATCAAGTTTTTTCTGCCAAATTGCTTGATTTGCTTTTAGCAAGACATCTCTCAGATGCATTTCCGGGGAAGCATTTTGGAATATCTCTTCAATTAGACGAGTGGTTACCTCCCCTAAAGTTAATCCATCAATAAAATTCTGCGGATGGTTAGGTGAAGAGGGTTCACTGAAACCATCTATGACAATATAATAGAAAGGATAGCGAATCATATGACCATCTTCTTTTCTTTTTGCAGTACCTTGACTATAGATTGTCGTAACTTCCTTTACAATCATTGCCTTTCCCTCCTTTCTTCTTTTTACTTAAATACCGGTTTAAGATGCCAACCTCTATCAGCAAGTAGGGTACATCCGTTAAACACTTCGCTGTGTTTGCTGAGTAGGAAGGCAATCACTCTAGCTGCCTCATTTACATCAGTTACCTTTTTATCTGGAATGGCATCGGCGATCTTTCTCAATTGGTCTTCTTTTCCTATCCATGAAGGTGTTCCGCCAATGGTCCCAAGGCAGAGAGTAACCGCATAAATGCCGTACTTCCCACAACCGGTAGCAATGTCTGGAGCAACCCTATTTATAGCCCCTTTGGCTAGATCATAGGCAAATTCATTTAATCCCAGGACAGAGTTAATTGAGGAAACCACCACAATATGACCTTCCCCTATTTCTTTCATCCATCTTACTGCTTCCTGAATAGGGTAGACTCCGGCTAACAAAGTATCACGTAGTTCTTTTTCGATTTCAGTTGAATCGGCGTCTATAACTCCGTTTTCACCGCCACCTCCATAAACCAGTGAACAGTAACCATACAGGTTTTTGTAGTGCTCGCGGAGATCTGTAAAGAAATCTTTTACTTTGTGGGGATCTCCCAAATCAACGCCATTTTTAAGATCGGCAATAACTACTTGAGCTTCCTCTTTTCGTAAAATTTCACAAACAGCAGATCCAATACCACCAGCTCCACCGCCGACAACAATTAACTTATCTTTCAGACCAAGTTCCATCTTTCACCTCCTCGTATACTGAATTAAAGAAAGAAAGTAGAGAAAAGATTTCCTTTCTTCCTCCTGTCACTTTTGGTGGCAGGTATCTTGGCTGAAAATTTTCTGAA
>JASEJL010000073.1 GCA_030016465.1 Patescibacteria group bacterium
AGAGTTTTTTCAAATTTTTCTTCTTCGTTTTGAATTATTGTCAAAATATCCGTTTCATTGGATTTTACTTCGGGATAGACATCTTTGTAAATTTCAATCACTCTTTGAGCCAAAGGAACAAGAAAGTTCTTCGGCAAATTTAATAATTTACCATAACGGATGGCTCTTCTCAAAACTCTTCTTAAAACATAACCCCTCTCTACATTAGAAGGAAAAATTCCCTCGGAAATCAAAAAAACCGAACTCTTAATATGGTCAGCGATAATTCTTTGTGCCTTTAAATTGGAAATTGGAAGTTGGAAATTGGAAATTTCTTTGATGATTGGTTCAAATAAATCGGTTTCAAAAACACTCGGCTTTTCTTGAACTATCATGGCTAATCGCTCTAATCCCATTCCAGTATCTACACCTTTTTGTTTTAGGGGCGTTAATTTCTTATTTCGGTCCTGATAATATTCATTAAAAACTAAATTCCAAACTTCTAAATTATTAAAATGAATTTCCGTAGTTGGGCCACAAGGACCTTCTTTGCCAGTTGGCCCCCAGAAATTATCTTTTCTGTCACATTTTTTTATTTTATTTTCTGGTATCCCTAATTTTTTCCAAATCTCCAGTGATTCTTTATCTTCCGGTACTTCTCGGTCGCCTCCGAAAACTGTAAAAATAGCCTTATCCGGGGGTAACTTTAATTCCTTAAAAAGGAACTGGTAAGCTAATTTTATTGCTTCAGTTTTGAAATATCCTCCAAAAGAAAAATTTCCCAACATTTCTAAAAAAGTTAGATGGCACTCATCTCCAACTTCCTCAATATCCGAAGTCCGAAAGCATTTCTGACAGGAAGCCACATTTTTGCCATAAGGTGAGAGTTCTCCAAGATAATATGATTTAAATTGCTGCATCCCGGCAGTAGTAAAAAGAACGCTCGAATCAGTAGGTAAAAGCGAAGAAGAAGGCACTATCTTGTGCCCCTTTTTTTCAAAAAAAACTAAAAAGGCTTGGCGAAGCTCTTTTGAGGTCATTTTTTAAGCATAGCGGTCAGCTACGGTTGAGGCAACATAGGCTTCAGGTTTTATTTTAGGTTCAAAACCATTTCCCCGAATTAAACCGATTACTTCTTTAATCATGTCTCTGGTAGCTCCATTTTCGCCAATATCAGCATGGATATAGCGGAATTGATAGTGGAAATTATTAGTAAAACTTTTAATTTTTTTCTCAAATTTTTCTCTTAAATATAAAGCCAATTGACATGATAATAAAACTTCTTCTAAAATCCTGGTTTTCCAGTTAAAAAATTTTCGATTTTTGTAACTAATTTTTTTAAGGAAAAATCTTCCCCCTTCCCCTACTCTTAAAACAACCACCGCCACCGGAAAATGAGGTCCTTCTCCTGAAGACGAATCGCAGCCAACAATGATATCATAAAATTTCTCTGGCTTTTGAGTAATGTAATCTAAAATCTCATCAATCACTTGATTCACCTTTAAATTTCCCTGGCTGGGATTGTAAAAATATCCTTCAGAAAAATTAGCCATATTAATTTTTTATACCAAAATGAAAAACTAAAATCAAGTCCGCGTATTCAACATGCTAAAATCTGACTGAAAGGATATTGGTTCTGGAATTTAAAATCTGACTGAAATAGGATAAAGTGGAGGGTGAAAATAATTGTCTAGCTTTTGAGGAAATATTCTGTTTAGCCAAAACAGTGGCAAAAACTCAAGGTTTTGTCTTGGCTGAAATTCTTCCAAAACGCCCGAGAATGGTGTGGAAGCGAATAAATAGAATGCGAAAGCCCGCTCAAACTGGTTGATTTTAATCAACTTAGCGAGAATGGGCTGGTTTATATTAATTAAATTTATTTTTTGATAAGTTTAATACCAAGCCCGGAGATTTGGCTGCCGCCAAAAATTAGAATACCAGCTAATATTGACCAAACGACTAAATTTAAAAGCTTGGTTAAAGTATCTACCGGTAATATACCCTTTAACTGTTCCTCTAACATTTGCTGAAGCTGGGCTTGAATATCTTGAGTAGTTTCCTTTTGGATTGAAATTTGTTTTTCTGCTGGTATTTCAAAAAATTCAGGAAGAACTACTTTTCCGGTAAAAATATTGTAAGAAGAATACAATGTCCAGCCAATTATGATAACTCCAAATATTAACAATCCCCAACCAAAAATTTTAGCAATCTGTTCAGACATTTTTTTATTGTATCATTCTCTAAGAATCTTATCTAATTCTGTAAGAGTATCTTCAGGAATAATTGGTCTTACTCCTTCTGGCGTTCTACCAGGATACCTCCAGGCACTAATAATTTTAATTCCTTTTGGTCTTTTCAGTATTACGTACATTGCCCAAACCTCGGTGGGATGTTTTTTGGTCCCGGTAATTTGCATAGCAGCAATAGTACCTTCAGCAATCCCCTCTTCTTTTCTATCCGGCTTTCTTAAAATCCGCAAAACTCTTTTCTCTGAAAATCGATACTGCCGCATTTTGGTCTTAGAATGCTTCGTCCAAAAAATTTTTTCCCTATTTTTGGGCAACTTCAAAAGCATCGAAGAATGATTATTTTAATAGTATTTCTAAGATTTTATTTTTATCTTTTAAGCTCTCCACAACAAAATCAGCACCAGCATCTTCTAATTGTTCTTTTGAATAAATCCCCGTTGTAACGCCAATGGTCTCTACTCCCGCCTCTCTCTCTGCTTTCATATCTTGGGGAGCATCACCGATAAGAAAAACATTGTTATTACACGTAAAATCAAAATTTTCTTCGGCTCTTTTAATTGCTATCTTTACTAAATTAGTTCTATTTATATCGTCCTCTCCAAATCCACCAACTTTAAAATAATGATTTATGCCAACTTTTTTCAGTTTACCCCTGGCGATGGGTTCTAAATTACCGGT
Source organism: Patescibacteria group bacterium (assembly GCA_030016465.1). Lineage (GTDB taxonomy): Bacteria > Patescibacteriota > Minisyncoccia > Minisyncoccales > DG-74-1 > Yes71-31. Next base: position 2,907 of record JASEJL010000073.1, read on the forward strand.
AACCAAGCCCATTAAAACATTATTTTTTAATTCCTCTAATAGTTCTTTAACCCCATCCAACATAATAATTTCATCGTTGTCAATGTTTTTATTAAAAGAATCTATCATTACCTTCATACATTCTTGCAATTTCGATTTTATCGTTTGTTCATCTAATCCATTTTTCTTCAGAACTTCAATAATTATTTGTTGTTCAGTCATTCCATGGGAATTAATAATATCAATAGTTGTATCCACTCCGTAGACTTTTAAAAACGCCTCAGAAAATGCTTTATGATGGGCTTTCGAACTTGTGACTAAAGTTTTGTCTATATCAAATAAGATTAATTTGTTCATCAAACTTAATAATTATTCTTAATAATTATTAATAATTTTATTAAAGAAACTCATTCTAAAGTTAAATTCTTCTGGTTTATTAAGTTTGAGCTGGCTACCATACATATCATACATATCGGCAATTGTTAATAAAATTAGTTCTAAAAAAACATCGGGGTGCTTCTTTTTAAATGCTTCAGTTTTTTTCTCAGGATTTTCCTCGGGATAATTTAATATCTCGTGAAAAAAACTGTGGTTTTTTACTATTTTAACAACGAATTCTCTTTCTTTTTCTGATAAATTAAACCTTGGCAAAATCTTTTTAAGTTTTACTGCTCCTATTTCTTCGTGTCCCAAGGATTGGGTAATATCTTTTTCTTTTTTGAAAGTTTCTCTCTTTCCAATGTCGTGGAAAATGGCAGCTAAAAATAAAAGTTCCTTTCTTGAATGGCTGTCCATTTTTCTATTTAAATAAAGTCTGACTCTTTTATTCAGTTTCTTAAATAATTCCTTCAACTCTATTGAAACTGAAATAGAATGGTTCAAAACACTGTCATTGTTATGCCAAAGATTGTTTTCTATAACTTCTTCCAGTTCATAAAGCTCCGGAATAAATTTCTTAAATTCCTTATTTTTTATTCTTTTAAGGGTAAATTCCGATAGTTTTATCTGCTCCATACTTATTTATTATTTAACAAGTTCTACCGCCTCTTTTTTAGAAACTCTCGAGGGAGGTGGGGGTTTCTCAGCTGGGTAGCCAAGCGGAATTATCACAATCGGTCTTAAATTTTTGGACAAAT
>JASEJL010000074.1 GCA_030016465.1 Patescibacteria group bacterium
TCCCATTTGCATCTTCTCCATCTACAAGCAGTCGTATTGATTTTGATGTTGGATTATTTTTATTACCAACAACTCCAAATCCATAATCCGTTATCTCTCCAGTAAATTCTATCTCTTCATTATCTATCATCCAGTGTTTGATGAATTCAGTGGTAAAAGTAGATGTACATAGACTATATTCCTTTTCATTTTTGTAATAATGTTGAGCGTAAATAACTGCATTATATACTGCACCAGTTAATTTCACCTGTGAAACGGTTACCACTTTATCATTTTCTACGGTATTAAATAAATTTAGAGGTATTCCTCTATTTCCTGCAATCGTTGAAAGTCCTTCTGTTGGAAAACTGTCTAAAAACTCAATGAATGGTTTTGATTCCAAAGAATTTTTGTCTGTAAATGTAATTAAATCACCAGAAGTAAGACTCATTTCCCAATTTTCACCAACTCTCATCCATATAGTATCTTTGGCAACTACCGCCCACAAACCCTCATAAAATGGATTGTTAAACGGATGATTCGGCGTACCAATCGTAATTACCTTTCTTATTTTATTTCTACAGCCATAATACTTCATTGCCGCTCTCACAACTAATCCTCCCATTGAATGTGCAACTATATCAACTTGAGATGAACCTGTAGCATATAACACTTTGTCTATAAATTTGGCCAAGTTAAATGCCCAGCTTTTCCCATCAATTGGAGGAGGATTATTAACAGGATCTTTTGAGTAATCATAACCATAAACCCATTCGTTTTGTGAAATTTGGTTCTTTCTATGTATAGAACCATCCTTAATTACGACATAATCACATTCGAGATTATTATTACTTCCGATTACACCCATGGAAGTATCTGGCATATAATATGAATAGTTATAAATTACCCTTGTATAATTATTAGTTGATTTAAGTTTGGAATTAATATCACAATTTAATGGATTCCCAGGTTTATATCCCTTATAATTCATATTTAATATTTCTATCATTGAAGTAATGTGTTCAATTGAAGAGTCTTTGCAGTACTGTGGATACCATGTACTCCATCCTCCAGAATTAACTCCTGATTTATCAAACCACGGACACGCTTCTTGTTTATGACCATGTATAAACAAAATGGGCACATCCGATGAAAAAGAAAATATAAAACAAAAAAGTAATAATAATAGAATTATTTTTTTCATCTTACATCCCCAGATTAAAATTAAATCCCAAATAAATACCTGAATACCAGATCATCACTCTGTTTTTAAAATAATCTGAACTCTCGCTATGAATTTCTATGGAACCTGCAATTTTTATAACTAAAAATGGAGATAAACCAATTTTTCCATTAGAAAATTCAGTAAAATATCGTTTATGATATACTCCACAACCCAAAAAATCCATCCGTGTTATAACCTGTTTTATAAGAATAGTATAAGTATGATCGGGACTTGTAAATTTATAATGAGATTCTAAAGCTTTAATTCTACTGAAATTGAATTCTACTCCATGAATCACATTTTTATCAATTTTTCTACCAAAAAACAAATAATATTTATATGGGTTTATTATACTCCGAGAGTAATGCCAATAAGTACCCTCTTCATCTTTAAAAGAAACAGTTGAACCGCTTCTCATAGAACACTTTCCATATCCAATGCCAACTTCTATATTGTAATTTTTATAATTAAAAATGCTTCCAACTTCAAATGCATTCAACCAATATCCCCATTTATCATCCCAGTTCCAAATATCCAACAAACCCCACTCAGGTGGGTCGCTGAAATCCTCTCCTCTTAAACAGTATCCCAGTGAGTAGATTAAAGTTAACTTCCATTTATTATTATTAACAATTTCTCTATTATGATTTAATGTTTGAAAATATTTTAGTGAGGGTTTATTATTAATGTCATTCATAGAAGTATGAATTATATTTTTCTCTTCCCAAATTTTATCACTTGCTACATTCCGATACACCCCCAATACTCCAAGCACAAGAAACAATGTCAAAAGTTTCTTCATCCTTCCTCCCGATTATAATACTTTAATATTAGCAGTTTGATGTGAGTTATCAAATAATCTAATTGCAGATTTTATTTGAATATTTTTCTGAACTATACACTCAAGTCTTCCGTTGCTACCAATTATTCCCGGCCCTCCATCTTGTCTATAATACGAAAAGTTATAAACCGATTTCGGATAATTAGTAATCATTAACTCTGTATTTTTATCACACATAACAGCATCTTCGCCATCTATCGTTTTGCCATATTTATAACCTGCATAACCCTCTTCAACTATTCGAGTCATTGCTGTTGGAAAATCCAAATTGCTATCCTTATCCAATGGATACCATGTTGTCCAGCCTCCCGTATATGCTTTATCCTTATTTCCTTGCAAAGGAACTGCTTCCGATTTTGTCCCGTGAACATAAATCTGGGGGACATTATTAGAAAAAATGAATGATGAGATAAGTAATATCGTAACTAAAATAAGTATTCTTTTCATTTTAGTTTCTCCAATTTATTTTAAGTCCAAAGTTAATACCAGTACAATTTGTTATGTATTTTCTATTGTTTTGCCATATATCTTTCCAGGGTGAATTGTTCCAAACTTCAATCGCTCCTCCAATTTTTAAACTTAGATAACTACTCAATGAAATGTTTTTATATTGCAAAAATGGAGTAAATCTCATTTTCCCAACAAAATCAACACCAATACCCTTACGATTAACTTCAACAGTGTCAATGACTACTCTATTTAAATGATATACTTCTTCTCCTTCAATTGAAGAATAAATAATATCCACACCCATAAAATATTTACCATTCTTTGAATAAAGTAATCCGAAAAAATAATTGCTTAATGATTTTGTTTTATATTGTAGCGAATTTACACCATCATAATATGAATATATTCCTTTATGATCTGTATATCCAGCTACAAAATATCCAGTTAACAAATTTAATTCAAACCAATTTTCATTTCCTAATTTCCTTAAGTAGTTTAATTCCAATCCATTCGTCCAATAATTATAAAGCCTAAGCAATTCATCTAAATTCAATTCTCCAATCCATTCAAGTTGATATAATGCATAATCTGTTAACATATCAGGAAAGGCACTATTATATGATCCCACATACCCTATCCCAAAACTCCATTTTGATTCTTGTTCAGGCTGATTCTTTCCAATTAAACAGCATGACACAGAGTTATCTTTCTTTTCTATTATCTTTTGTTGGTCTTTTTTGCTTTCTTCGGTAAATGATGAACCTTTAATTGATGAATCTGTATCACCCTCAATCTGCAAATTTTTAGCGCCAATAGTATCAACTTTAATTATTGTATCCACCTGTTGTGTTGTATCTGCCTCTGATTGTATTTCCCCCTCTGTTGTCTGGCTGTATATCCCCAATACTCCAAGCACAAACAACATTGTAATTAGTCTCTTCATCCTTCCTCCCAATTATAGTATTTTAATATTAGCACTTTGATGTGAGTTGTCAAGCAATCTAACTCCAAGTTTTTCAGCGATAGTCTCCTCATAATAGATAAATAATACACATTAATTTTTACACATTGATTTTGATGTTGGATTATTTTTATTACCAACAACTCCAAATCCATAATCCGTTATCTCTCCAGTAAATTCTATCTCTTCATTATCTATCATCCAGTGTTTGATGAATTCTACTAAAAACGTACAATATTGCTCGGTATATTCTGAAACAGTATCTATATAGTCAATATTATATTCGGTTAAATCACACTTTGAATGACTTGCATATATGCTGGGTGTTCTTTCAGCATAATCTAATATTTGAA
>JASEJL010000006.1 GCA_030016465.1 Patescibacteria group bacterium
AAACAAAGGTCAGCTGAAATCACTCCACTTAAAAGATTAATACCTTATTTGGTGTTAAATTATATTACAGAACAAGAGAGCAGTTTGGTGTCATGCTTAAATTACTTGACACGAGACCTAACAGTCGGGTTCCGCTTTAATTTCCCTAATTTTTAGCATTTTATTTATCCGACAATTTCATTTAACTTTAGAAAATCAAACTATTAGCTTTATTTCAAAATAAATTCTTTTATTCTTTGCCAATCTTCCGGTCTTCCTTCGGCTGTAAATAAATGGATACTGTTTACCGCAAAAATTATATCAAATTTTTTTCCTATTTCTTTAATAATTTTTTCTTTTATTTCTGGGAGGAAGTCACCATACATCAAACTTAAATGAGGTATATATTCTGAATCCCACTCTCGATTAAAAATTTCTCTTGCTTTTAAATTTGCATTTATTATATCTTTTGTTTCCTCTACCTTAATAAATAAACACTTAAAATATTCATTACGATATTCAACCTTTGTAAGTCTGATCTTAAAAGAGTTAATAAGGATAGCCAATTGTGAAGTTTTGAATATTATATCTTTTTCGGCTCCACTTATATTTGCAAGTAAGGTAACGTGGGGTTCAAATTTAGGCGAACCATATTGTTTACTCAATTTAGTGATTAAATTAGCTAATTTATTATAAATATCTCAGACTGGCATAAACCAGAGTGAGTATTTTTTTTGCTTTCATATTTTACATTTTTTTTATGGACTAAATCCGAGGTTAGTCCTTAAAAATTCTTTGTGGTAAATATCTAAAAATTTCCTCATAAAGGGAGGTTCGCCTCTTTAAAGTTTCATATTTTGTCTTAGACAAAGTAACGGTTTCCATAACATTATTAAGTTTATCCCTTATTACAAGAATTTGTCAATTTTCATAATCTAATTTTTTCCAGCCAAGGGATTTTTGTTTCGATTCTCGTGTCTCTTGACAGCTCTTTTTAAATTTGATATCTTAAAATAGAACTGGGAATGCGAGACAAATCCCAGTGGGAGAGTTTCAATTTTGGAACTATCGCATTTCCCGACCTCGACTTTGTCGGGGTTTTTTATTCAATTATTACTATAATTTTCTTTTTTAATCTTTGATAATAATTAGAAATCCTCTCCAAATTTCTCTTATCAAAATAAGACCTGGAAAGGCCAGCCACCATATCAGCTAACCTTATGCCAGCATATTGACTGCTTTTAACTGTTCGAAGTTTTCTTACCGAAATTCCTTTATCTCTTAAAATTTTTTTAATTTTTCTTTCATACCATTTTGGCTTTTTACCATCGATATAAATATTTCTAATATTTCTCTCTACAACCATATGGATTAAGACCCTCTCTAATTCTTGAGCAGGATTTATCGGATTTTTAATTATGGCAATTTTAACTTTAAAATCTAACCCCAAAACTGCGTCCATAAATTTTTCTTTAACTTTCCAAACTGCTTTTGCCCAATGAAAATAATCAATCTTTAGTTGATTTTCGACTGCCAGAATTCGCTTTTCTATTTCCCCATAATTTTCAGTTTCTATATAAACCAAAACAAAGGTAGAATGCTCCATTTCCTTATGGATTCCCGATTCATCAATAAAAACTAACATATATTTTTCATAATCTAATTTTTTCCAGCCAAGGGATTTTTTTACCTTGTTTTCTTTGCCAGAATATATCTTCCCAAATGTAATGAATAGCAAGCCTTTTCCATTTACCCCAGTATTTTTTCAGCCTCTCTGGGTATCTTTTTAGCTGGAATTAATGATTTATTATACATTACTCTATATAATCTGGGGTAGGGAAGTGGTCTGGTTTGTAAATTGAAGTTATTTTGTTTAATTTTAATATTCTTTTCATACTTTAATTGTTTTCCATTTTGGAAAATGAATTTCGATTCCTGCTGATTTTATATTTTCCTTTTTAATAATGTCTTTTAAATCTTCTAAAAACTCTGAAAATTTTTCTGAATTAGCCATAACTTTATAGCTTTTGGGAAATTTTGTTTTTAATGCCTTAATAAACTCCTCGCCGCTGGCTCTCAGATTCAAAATTTCAAACCAATAATAATCGACGAAATTTTTAGTTTCTTTTATGCACTTTTTTACATTTACTAATTCAGGAATTATTGGGCTTATAAATGCGTAAGTTCTTAATTTATTCTTCTTTAAAATTTTTAAGGCATGAACTCTTTCTTTATGAGTTGATGAGAATGGCTCAAAAAGTTTTTTAATTTTCCCTTCAAATCCATTAATGGTTAAACCGATTTCAATATTTTTAAACTCTTTAAATAAATCAATATCTCTTAAAATTAAATCTGATTTTGTCTGAACGGTCAATTTAATCCGTTTGTTCATATTTTCCAGTACTCTTCGTGTCAACTTCAATTTCTTTTCAATTGGCTGATAGGGATCGGAAACACTGCTCATCCAAACCCATCCCCTCACATAATTTCCTTTCACTAATTCCGGCGCATTTTCTTTAACCTCAACCCAAGTTCCCCATTTTCCATAAGGTTTCCAGCGGCACATAAATCCACTGTAGCAATAAAGACAGTTGTGCTCACATCCAACATATTGATTTATCGTCCAATCGCTCCCTGGTAAACCTGTTTTCGTAAAAATGCTTTTCGCTTTTACCTTAATTATTTTCATTTAATTTCCCTAATTTTTAGCCTTTTTTAAAATGTTTTAGAAATTCTCTTGGCGAAATAATTGGAATTCCTTGAAATTTTTTAAGTCTTAGCAAATGTTTATCTCCAGAAATAATAAAATTAGCGCCACAGGATTGGGCGCAGGCTAAAAAATGATTATCAAATCGATCAACCTTAATTAAGTCTGGAATTTTAGTAGGTTGAGATAAAATTGATTTTGAAGCGAGGCGTTTGATTATTTTGATCAAGTCAATTTTTTCTTGTTTTGCCTTGGCAGCAATATGAGGATAACTAGCAACTTTTATCAATTCGGCTAAGGTAGCTTTCGAGAAGCAAAGAGTGATTTTATATTGATTGATGAGATGATAAAGAGGACTTAGTTTCTTTTTCCATAAGAGAGCAGAAATTAAAACATTAGTATCAATAACAACTCGCATAAATTTTAGGTTATTTTCTTTTCCTTGCCCAGCTGATAGCTTCTTCAATATCTTTTTTGGTAATTTTTTTTTTCCTAAGGTGCGAAGTTTTTTTTCGGTATCTTTATCAAAAAGTAAAAATCCAGGTTTTTCAACCTTTTTGATTACAATGGTATCTTTATATTTTCGAATAAAAACTTTCTTTCCCCGCCAATCTTTTGGTAAAGTTAAAGTCTGATTTTTCAATTTGAGGGTTTGAGCAGTCATATTTTAAGTTTATCTCCTTTTTCAAAATTCGTCAAATTTCCTAACAATCGACCCACTTTAATTTCCCTAATTTTTAGCATAGTTTTAAATTTGGCTCCAAAGATTAAGAAGGATTTTTCTGGTTTTTAACATGTTTTGGTAAGGAAATACTTCCAATATAAAAGGTCCATAATAATTTGAATTTTTGCACTCTTTTAAAAATTCTTTAAAGTTTATATTTCCTTTTCCGATCGCCTCATGTTGATCAGATTTACCATCATTGTCATGAATATGCATATTTATTACAAAATCCTTAATTTTCCTAAAATAATCAATTGGCTTAACATTTGTTAAGTTTGCATGCCCAATATCAAAAGTAATTTTAACTCCCTTTACAGAATTTATTACTCTTAATAAATCGTTTCTTTCTCTACACAAGGCTCGTTCGCTAGCCAGGTTTTCTAAGCCAATTTCAATTCCGTAATTTTCTCCAAATTTCACCACCTCTTTTAAATTTTTTATAAGAATTTCAAAATTTTTGTTTACTGCCATTTCTCTTTTAGGCATCTCTTTATTACCAGAATGAATTGTTATTCGTTTGACCCCAAGTTTATTAGCTAAAATAATTTCTTTTTTTAAAACTCTAAGTGCTCCTTCTGAAACTTCTGGAATTAAGCTACAGAGGGGCAAAAATTGAATTGCATGAAGGTTTAATGAAATATGATTGCTGCAAATTTCTTTAGCTTGTTTAATTATCTTAGGCTCTAAATCAAATTTCACTCCCAACCCTTGGATTTCATAACAATCAAATCCATTTTTAATCGCAAAATCTAAATCACTTAAAATATCTTGCCTGATTGATCCTATGAATCCAATTTTAGGTTTAATTTTTTTAATTTTTAGCATTGTCCCGTGGGAATAATTTTGAATCTTTCTTTGGGCATAAATTTTAACTTTTGGCATAAATTTTAAATTGATTTTGTCTTAATTTTCTTTTAGAAAGTCATAGATGATGTGGGCATACAGTATAGCTGTATCTATTAAACTTTTTACGTAAATACATTCATCATAGGAGTGAAGATTTTCGAAATCGACTCCAAATCCGCAAATGGTGGGGATTCCCTTTTGCCAAAGGAGGCTACCCGAGGTTCCTGTTCCGGCACAGGCTATTTTGGGTTCCTTTTTTAAAATTTGTTTTGATCGGTTTAAAATTATTTTGATTATTTTTGAATTTTCTGGGATTCGATAGGCAGGATGATAAACAAAATAATCTATGGAAAATTTTAGATCTGGGATTTGCTTGGCTACAGTTCGGGTAATTTGCTCTAAAATTTCTTCTCTGGTCTGGAAGGGAAGAGTTCTAATGTCAATTTCGATCTCACATCGGTCAGGAACAATGTTAATTGCCAAACCTCCTTTAATGGTGGAAACAGTGAGCTTTGGCCCAAATGGAAAAAATTTATCGCTTTTATATCTCAATTTTAGGTTTTCCAAGACTTGGATAACTTTCGCCATTTTATTGATGGCATTGATTCCTTTTTGGGTTCGGCTTCCGGTATGGACTGCTTCTCCAAAGGTAGTGAGACTCGATCTTAGAACTCCTCTTGAACCTATCATTACTTCACCATTTCCAGGATAGGTAATTAAACAAACATCACCCTTTAACCCCTTCTTTAATAAAGTTTTCATTCCAGTAAAATTTCCACTTTCTTCATCAGAATCAAAAGCCAAGATTAATTGGCCATCTAAATTTAAATTTTTTAAACAGTTTGCGGCATAAATTGCGGCAGCAATTCCGGCTTTACAATCTGCACTTCCTCTACCATATAGTTTCCCTTTAACAATTTTTCCAGAAAAAGGATCATGGCTCCAAAATTTTTTTTCTCCAATAGGAACAGTATCTAAATGAGCGCTTAATATAAATCTTTTTTTACCTTTTTTACCAATTTTAGCTAGAATACTCGGTCTTTCCTTACTTCCAATTAATCGATGTTTTATTTTCAACTGTTTTAGTCTTTTAGAAATTACCTGAGCAATTTCTTTCTCATTTTCAATCCCATTTTGAGAAGGAGTTTTAACTAATTTCTGACAAAATTTAATTATTTCAGATTTTTTATTTTTAATGCTTTTAGTAATAGGTTCAATCATGGCTTTTTGCATTTAATGATTTTATTTGATTATATCTTCTGCCACAATTCTTTCAATTTTTCTTTGCTCATTAAAACATTATTTCTATCTTTTGAAAAAATCTCTAAAGTTATCGTTCCGTCATAATATTTCTTTAAAATCTTCAGTAATCTTTCCCAATTTATTATTCCGCAGCCTAAAGGCAAATGGAGATCTTCCTTCCCAAAATTATCATGTAAATGGAGGTGTCTTAACTTCTGGTGAAATTTCTCAATAAACTCCTCTGGCTTTCTGTTAAATAAATTAGCGTGACCAATATCGAGGTGAAAAAATAATTCCGGTATCTCTTCTAAAATTATCGAAATATTTTCAACATTATCATTGAAGGTATCGATTGGTTCATACATTAATTTTAAATTATATTTTTCAGCCTCTTTCACCAGCTTTCTCAAACTCTCAATTTGGAAGATCACTCCTTCTTTTGGAGAAAAAATTATCCCCGGCCAATGGGCATGGATGGTAACAAATTCAACTCCGAGTTTGTTGAAAACTTCAAAATACCTGATTAATTCTTTAATTGCTGTTTCCCTTAAAAATTTTATTGGAGAGCCAATTGGGAGATACCAGGCAGTATGGCCAACCACATCTAAATTATAGTTTTTAAAAAGTTGTTTGAGCTTTCCCACATCAATTTTCTCTGGAACTGCCTGATCTTCCTCCAAAAACAAATCAACGAAATCAAAGCCGTTTTTGCCAATCCATTCAATTTCTTCAATTATATTTTTCCTTGGATGATTAGGAAACCCTATTTTCATAATTTTTGTAAAATCTCTTTAATTCTTTCGGCAATAGAAGATAATCAATTTTGCTTTAATTTCCCTAATTTTTAGCATTTTTTAAAATAATTTCTTAAAAATTCTCCTGGATTCATTATTTCAAAAGGAAGCCTGATCCTCTTTAATTTTTCATTTCCTAAAAAATGTTTTCGATCAAGAGTGATAAGAAAATGTGATTTGCTCAAAATCGCTCCTAACAGAATTGGAATATCTTTCTCTGGAAGCACCTTTTTAAATTTTGCTATTTCATCAAGAGTTACAAATCTTATTGATTGAATTTTAGGTTTTATCTCTAATACATTCTGATAATGACGATTGAGATAGGGGAGACCTAATTTTTTTTAAGAATATTTTGTTCGGCCTCTAAAAGGGCTTGATTTACCGTGATAATCTCCAATTTTTTCTTTTTCGCCAACTCTAATACAAAACCAGATCCGCCTTTCGGGGATCTAGCAGCCGCAAAGAAAACATTAGCATCTAAAAATATCTTTTTCACAGAATTAAAGAGAGCTCAATAACTTTTGGAGGCGACTTCTCGTTTTCTTATCTAACTTGTCCTCTTTCAAAAATTCTTTAATTCTCTTCTTAGAATAAATTTCAGTGCCAAAAATTCTCTCGGGCGAATATCTAAAAATCTTCTCATATAGAGAAGCCTGTTTCTTTAAAGCCTCATACTTTGTTTTAGGCAAAGTAACAGTTTTCATATATTTTAAGTTTATCTTCTTTCTCAAAATTCATCAAATTTCCTAACAATTGGGTTCCGCTTTAACTTTACTAATTTTTAGCATTAGTTTAAAGCTCCCTTAACATTATTAGTTGGTTAACTAATTTTCCCTTAAATTCAATTTGTTTTGGAATTTTAGCTACTATTTTAAACCCATATTTTTTGTAAAGTTTGATTGCTGGTTTATTTGTTGAGAAAACATTCAACCTAATAATTTTAGGCTGAGGTTTAAGTACTTTTTTGGCTAATTTTATTATTTTATCTAGCAAATAACTGCCTAAACTTATTCTTCGATAGTCCTTTCTGATAGTGATTCCGAAATTTCCAATGTGACTTTGTCGTCCTATAAGTAAATCAATTCCTGTAGTTCCAATGACTGTATTATTGTATTCTGCTGCCAAAAAAACCGTTTTTCGATTTTTGATTTTTCTTAATTGTTCCTCTAACCACTTTCTTTCCTCACTTAACGAAAATCTTTTATTCATCAAAATTTGTGCATTTTCATCAATTAAAGAATTAATAAAATCCCGAAATTTCCGAACATTTCTTAAATCCTTTCTCGAAAGCTCTTTTATTTTTATTTCCCTTCCATTAAAAATTTTCAGTTTCATATTCGCATTTGATAACTTTATTTGGAGTAATAATATAATCGACCTTTGTGTCAAACTCTTGGTGGGGGGCTTTTCCTACAATTTGCAAATTATGGACAGTTGTTGCCACTGGGATTTTGCTAAACCTTTCTGTAAATCTTGTAATTTCCTTATCGCCATAGCCTCCGCCTTTGCCCAATCGCCAGCCATTTTTATCTACAGCCACGCAGCCAGTAATAATTAAATCTGGTTTTGGTAATTTTTCTAATTTTTTACCATATTTAAATGCGCCGGCAATGGTTGAAGCTTGCTCCTCCTTATCTTTTACATTCTCTGGCTCAATTTCTAAATAACCTTCTTTTAATTTTGGGGTAGCCATTATCAAGGTTTTACCTTCTTTTAAAGCTAACTCTCGTACTTTTTGCTGGGCAAAATCAGGATTGGCAAAAATAATTTTGGCTTTTTTCCATTCTGGCAAAGTGGTAACTAATTCAGCTGCCCTATTAGAACCTTCAAAATTTGGAATTCTTCCCTGACAGGGTAGGGGAAACCTCGCCACTCCTTTTTCCTCCAACAATTTCCAGATTTTTTCTCTTAATTCTCTCTTTTGTTCCTGAATTGAGACCATCTTATTTTCGAAAAATTTGTTTTATTCTTTTGGCTTCTCTTTCAACAACTTCGCCGTCGTATTCGCCGGCGTGAGCCGGCGCACCTTCATAAATTGGTCTTTTTTGGTCTAAATGTAAATTGAAAATTAAATTCCTGCCTTCGTTTTCGATCTTTACAAAAAGATGAAATCTGGGGTAGCCTTTTGGTGGTCTAACAAAATTTAGCTCTCCTTTCTCTTCATTTTTACCCTGAAAATGATAACCAGCTTTTCTCATTAAGTTATAAACATTTTCCTTAAGCGGACCCTTTATTATAAATCTCATATTCTCTTAATTTCTAAATCCTTGGCAGTTTTTATTTCCTTTTTGAAATCAGCAATAGCGATCGTTCGCTCGCGGGTATAGGCAGAGGAGGTGAAAATAGTTAGACAACGATTATCGAACATAAATAGGGGAGAGGTTGGTTGATGAGAGCGAATTAAGATTTTTTTATTAAACCTTTCCATTAATTTAAAAAAATAATCTTTGCCAAATTGGGGACGGCCAGTAAAAGGATCAATGCCTAAATATTCTCCTTTTTCTTCAGAAAAATCTCCCCAGGTAATTTGCTGCCATTCTTTACTTTCTAATTTAATTTTATTTATTTCTTTTAAATTTTTTACATCGGGAAGGACACCATGCAAGGCAATAATATTATTAGTAACTACTGCCAAAGGAAATTTTTCAACAATTGAGCAATATTTTTCATATTCCTCTTTAGTCAAACTTTCCCAAAAATCAGCTGGAGAGAATTTAAAAATATGATGTCCTTCGTGATTTCCTTGCAAAAGATAAATTTGTTCTGGGTTTCTATTTTTAATTTCTAATAAAAAATCTAAATTTTCTTTTGAATGATGGCCTCTATCAACATAATCTCCCAGAAAAACAATTTTATTCCCCGGTTTCAAATAATCTTTGATAATTTTTTGGTTTACCTCTAAGTCGCCGTGGGTATCTCCTACAAAAATCACTTTTATAGCTTTTTTAATTTCTATTAGTTTCGATTCCTTACTTAGAATTTCTTTTATTTTTTTAAAAATTTTTTTCTTTCATTAAAGAACTGGTAAATACTTTTCTATTTCATAAGGACTAACCTCTTTTTCAAATTTTTTGCCAACTGCCTTCCGATAATTTTCCCATTCAATTTTTTTGTTTTGAATAATTTTTTGAAAGAGGTGGTTGCCAAGAGTTTCTTTAACTAATTTACTCTTTTCAAAAAAAGCTAAGGCTTCTTTTAAATTCTTAGAGAGAATTTCAATCTTTCTTTTTTTCATTTCTGATTTTGTTATCTCATAAATATCTTTTTCTTCGGGAGGTAAAAATTTTAAATTCTCCTTAATCCCTTGCACTCCAGTAGCCTGGATTAAGGCTAAGGCTAAATAAATATTACAGACAGGATCGGGACTCCGAAGTTCAATTCGACCAGCAGACTTTTTCCCAGGCTGATATTCAGGCACCCTTATATAGGCTGATCTGTTTCTCTTTCCCCAGGCTAAATAAACTGGGGCTTCGTAACCAGGAATTAATCTTTTGTAAGAATTTATCCATTGATTTAAAACTAGTTGAATTTCTTTTCCATATTTAATCAATCCGGTTAGATATTTCTTAGCCAAATCAGAAAGAAAATCGCCTTTATTTTTAAAAAATAAATTTTTATTTTTCCGCCATAAAGATAAATGAATATGCATTCCCGAACCATTTATAAAATTTATTGGCTTTGGCATAAAGGAAACAAAAAGTCCTAATTTTCTGGCTACTCTTTTTAAAACATATTTTGCCAAAATAACTGAATCAGCAATAGTTAGGGCATCATCATATTTAATATCAATCTCATGCTGACTAGGAGCTACTTCGTGATGGTCGTGTTCAACCTCAATTCCCATTTCTTTTAAATAGATTTGACTCAATTTTCTAATCTCTCCCCATTTTCCACCATGAAAATAACCTCCTTGGTCCAGTAATTTTGGTTTCTCTTCGTTTTCAAAAAGAAAAAATTCCAGTTCTACTCCAACAAAAAGCTGACCAAAATTTTTTGTCTTTTCTAAAACTCTTTTTAACAAATATCGAGAATCTCCTTCAAAATGATTGCCTTTTGGAGTTAAAATATCACCAAAAATAATTGCTTCTTTCCAGAGTTGATCTAAAACTTCATAATTCCAGGGCAAAACCCGGAAGGTTTTTGGATCAGGGAGAATACTCAAATCTGATTCTTCAATTCTAGCAAAACCCTCAATTGAACTTCCATCAAATCCTTTCCCATTTTCAAAAGCAGATTTCATCTCTTCTGAGGGAATACAAAAACTCATCTCTCTTCCCAAAACATCAGGGAAAATTATCCGGACAAATTTAACAATCTTATTTTCTTTCAAAAAATCTAAAACTTCTTTTTCATTTTTAAAATTTTTCATTTAAGTTTAAAATTAGCTACTAAATAACCCACTCCAAAGGGGCCTTCATAAGATAAAATTTCTGGCTGCCAATCAAGATTATTTAAAGCTCCTAACAAAATGATGATAGATCTATAACCGCATTCGCCAGCCTCTTCAACTAAATTGGGATCTAGATTCATAATTCCTTTAACATCTTTTTTCTCTAAAAGCTCAACTAATTTCTGATCAAATTCTTTTCCTCTTGGCGAGTAGCCAGCTGGTGCATCGGGAGTTAAGCGATGAGATAAATCACCAGAAGCAATGATGCCAATAGTGCTTTTTTCACGGCCGTGAAATTTGTATGATTGGATAGCAGAATGAAGTATTTGGCCGAATTTGAAATGAGTTTCTAAATCTAAAAAAGAATAAGCAAGAGGAACTACTTTGAAATTTGAATAGCTTTTAGCTAAATAAAAAAGAGGGACTAAAACGCCATGGTCGAGTTCTTCGATGTTGGCTAATCTGATGGGAATTTTTGCTTTTTGACATTCTTTTTCAATTTCTTCAATTAATTTTTTGTCATTTCTGAAAATTAATTTAGTTTGAAAATCACCGAAATTATAAAAATGACCAGCCAGAGTAGGGGAGTTAGTTACTGTAAAATTATTAAAATCAACTGGTCCATGAGGAGAAATGACAATAACTGTTTCTGGTTTTGCTGTAGCAAATTTTTCAGCCAATTTTTCCATTCCTTCAATTGTTTTGGAAACTATTTTTAAATCAGCTGGTCTACCAATAGTTGGCACAATTATTGGAGGATGAGGCGCTATAGCAACAAAGACTATTGACTTTTGACTATTGACTATTGACATAATTTATCGTATTGACATAATTTATCGACCATAAGGTTGACTTTTGTATAGTCAGATGCAAATGATATCAAGGTCAGCGCCGCAGCGCGGACATTTGCCATTTTTGTCGTAGCGATGGATGAGGTAACTCGTTCTATCAATACATAAAGCATGGCAATTGGGACAAAAAGTATCTTCCGATGGCAAGCCAGGGACGTTGCCGGTGTAAACATATTTCAAACCAACTTCTTTACCAATTTGATAAGCTGTTTGCAGGGTTTCAACTGACGTATCTGGTAAATGCTGAAGTTTCCAAGAAATCGTACCAGAAAATTGGGAGATATGCCAGGGGGTCTCAGGACCGAGTTCATCGTGAATAAATTTTGCAATATCTCTGAACATTTCTTCTGAATCTGATAAGGTTGGAATCACTAAAGTAGTAATTTCCACCCAGACACCAGATTTTTTCATTAATTTCGCTGTATCCAAAACTGGCTGCAATCTCCCGCCACAATTTTCTTTATAAAATTCGTCAGAGAAACTCTTAATATCAATATTAATGGCATCAAGATAGGGGATAACCAATTTCGCTGATTCTTCACTCATGAAACCATTAGAGACCCAGTTATTTTTCAATCCGGCTTTCTTTGCCAATTTCATTGTTTCTAAGGCGTACTCTAAAAATATTGTCGGTTCGGTATAAGTGTAGGAAATACTTGGCAAATTGTTTTCTAATGCTATTGTCACAATTTTCTCCGGCGGTAAATCTTCACCTGGAATTTCTTTTGCGTTTTTATATCCCTGAGATATATCATAATTTTGGCAATTCCGGCAGGCGAAGTTACAACCAACCGTAGCAATTGATAAAGAGTGGCTTCCTGGTAAAAAATGGAAAAAAGGTTTTTTCTCAATTGGGTCGACATGTATAGCAACTACTTTACCGTAGACTAAAGAATAAAGTTTACCATCTATATTTTCTTTTACCCCACACTTTCCTCGCTGATTTGGGGACAAAATACAATAATGTGCACAATTTCTACATTGCACCTTTTTATTAGGTAATTTTTTGTAAAGATAGGCTTCTTTCATATCCCTACGAATTACGAATCAAAATGAATTACGAATAACTTCTTTAATTCTACTTCATTTTGTGGTAAGATTCAATTAGTTTCAAAATTCGTAATTCGAATAAATTCGTAATTAGTAGAGTCATGAGGCATCGGATTTTTATTGCCATAAATTTGCCAGAGAATGTAAAAAAATCATTAATTGTTTATCAGTCGAAGTGGCTAGAACTGCCTTGTCGTTGGACAAAAAAAGAAAATTTGCATATAACTTTAATATTTTTAGGATATCTCTCAGATCAAGAATTGTTAGAAGTTTTGGAAATTACCAGAAAAGTAGCTTCGAGAAATTTAGCCTTTTCGATAAATTTAAATAAGATTTGTTATGGTCCACCAAAGAAAATACCACCGAAAATGGTTTGGGTAGAAACAGAAAAATCCAAAGAATTTACTCAATTAAGAGATGATTTAGAAAAATCTTTAATGCAGACAGAAAGAGTCCATCCCGCTCTTTCTGCGAAAGGACGGGATCGAGCTTTTTCTCCTCATATTACTTTAGGAAGAATTAGAGTTTGGGAGTTCCGGCAGATTGAACCAGAAGAAAAGCCCCAAATCGAAGAAGAAATTTCCTTAAGTTTTAAAGTAAACTCAATTGAAGTAATGGAAAGCCAATTAAAAAGAGGAGGGCCTGATTACACGGTGTTGGAATCAGCCCCGTTAGGAACTACTTGACAAATTGACCATTTGACAAATTAACATGTTAAATAGTCAAATAGTCAGATAGTTCAATAGTCAAATGAAGATTCATTTCATCGGTATTGGTGGTATCGGAGTTTCCGCTTTGGCTCAATATTATCTGGTAAAAGGTCACCAAGTTAGTGGTTCTGATTTGGTTTCTTCCGAAATCACTAAAGCTCTTAAGAAATTAGGAATGAAAATTGCTATTGGTAAGCATAAAAAAGATAATCTACCGAAAGACGTTAATTTGGTTATATATAGTCTAGCCATCCAAAAAACCAATCCGGAATTGAAAACAGCAAGAAAAAAAAGAATTAAATGTTTAAGTTATCCCCAGGCCTTAGGGGAGTTAACCAAGAAACATTTTACCATTGCTGTTTCAGGCACCCACGGAAAGAGCACTACTGCCTCAATGATCGGGCTTTTATTAGTAAGGGCAGGCTTTGATCCAACAGTAATTGTTGGCACGAAGCTTAAAGAATTCGGGAATTCTAACTGTAGAGTAGGGAAGTCAAAATATTTAGTGATTGAAGCAGATGAACATTCTGCTTCCTTTTTAAATTATTGGCCAAAAATAATTGTTTTGACCAATATCGAGAAGGAGCATCTTGATTATTATAAAAACTTAAATAATATTTTAAAAACTTATAAAAAATATATTGGACATCTGCTAAAAGATGGTTGTTTAGTGGTAAACAAAGATGATAAAAATATTTATCGTACAATTTCTACGGTCGTGAAAAATGTATTGTGGTATTCATTAAAAAACAAAGAGAGTGAAAAATTGCGAAAAATCTTAAAAATCCCAGGAGAGCATAATGTTTATAATGCTTTAGCGGCTTTAGCTGTGGGTCGAGTCTTGAAAATTCCTGATAAAATTTCTTTTAAAGCTTTATCTGAATATAAAGGCTCTTGGCGTCGCTTTGAGGAAAAACAATCAACAATTAATAATAAACGATTAACAATCATTTCAGATTATGCTCATCATCCCACCGAGATTAAAGTCACTTTAAAAGCAGCACGAGAGAAATTCCCAAAGAAAAAAATTTGGTGTATTTTTCAACCTCATCAATATCAAAGGACTTATTATTTATTCAATGATTTTGTCAAAGTATTTAAAGAAGTGCCGGTTGATAAAGTTATTATTACTGATATCTATGACGTGGCTGGCCGGGAAAAGAAAAAAATAAAAGAAAAAGTAAATTCAAAAAAACTAGTTAGAGTTATCTGCAAAAGTCTAACTTCTACAGCCCCTGCGATAATCTATTTAGCAAAAGGAAGAATTGTTGAATATTTGAAAAAAAATCTGAAAGGAGGGGAAGTGGTAATAATTATGGGAGCTGGCGATATTTACAATATGACGCTTAGGTTGACAAAAAACAAAATGAAATAATGAAAAGGATTTTAAATATCGAAACAACAAAATATGTCGGGAAAAAAATGAAGGTTTGCGGGTGGGTTCAAACAATCAGGTCGCACGGTAAGATTATTTTTATTGATTTGAGAGATAGGAGCGGAATTTTACAATTGGTCTTTACGCCCAAGGATGAAAAGCTTTATGAAGTGGCTCAAAAATTAAGGCCAGAATGGGTGGTTGGAGTGGAAGGCAAAATAAAAGAAAGACCAAAAGCCATGGTCAATCCGAAAATTAAGACTGGAAATGTAGAGTTGGAGCCTGAAAAATTGGAAATTTTCTCAAAAGCTAAAACTTTGCCTTTTTCAATTGAGACTCCGGGTTATGAAATAAACGAGGAAAAAAGATTAAAGTATCGCTATTTAGATTTGAGAAGAGAAAGATTGAAGAAGAATTTGATGGTTCGCCAAAAAGTTATTCAGTTCATCAGAGAATTTTTAATTAAAGAAGGATTTGTAGAAATTGAAACACCAATTCTGACAAAATCAACGCCAGAAGGTGCTAGAGATTTTTTAGTCCCAGCAAGGTTACAGCCGGGGAAATTTTATGCTTTACCTCAATCGCCCCAGCAGTATAAACAACTTCTTATGGTTGCTGGCTTGGAGAGATATTTTCAGATTGCTCGCTGTTTTCGTGACGAAGATGCCCGGGCAGACAGACAAGCTGAATTTACTCAGTTGGATATTGAAATGTCATTCGTTGAACAAGATGACATTTTAAATTTAATTGAAAAAATTTATATTGAGCTTGTTAAAAAAATATTTCCAGAAAAGAAAATTACTAAAATTCCTTTTCCCACAATTTCTTACAAAGAAGCAATGGCTAAATATAAAAACGACAGACCCGATTTAAGAAAAAATAAAAATGACTCTAATGAATTAGCCTTTTGTTTTATTGTTGATTTTCCAATGTTTGAATGGTCAAAAACAGAAAAAAGATGGGACGCTGTTCATCACCCCTTTACTCGTCCCCAAACCGATAATATAAATGAAATTAAAAAGAATCCTGAAAAAATCCTCGCTCATCAATACGATTTTGTTTTAAACGGTGAAGAACTAGGTGGCGGAAGTTTGAGGTCTTTCAAACCGGAAATTTTAGAGGCGGTTTTTGAAGTAATGGGTCATAAAAAATCAGAGGCAAAAAAGAAATTTCAGCATTTATTTTCGGCTTTTGAATATGGAGTGCCGCCTCACGCCGGAATAGCTCTGGGATTAGACAGATTTTTGGCTGTAATTTTAAATGAGCAAAGTATTCGCGAAGTTATTGCTTTTCCAAAAACCGGCGATAACCGTGATTTAATGATGGATGTTCCAGCTGAAGTAACTAAGGAACAGTTAAAAGAATTACATATCAAAATTGTAAAATCAGTTAACAAACAATGAGTTTCTACTAATTTCGCAATCGAAAGGCGGCAAATTTCAATAAATTTCTGAAATTTATAGAAACTAGTAGAAATTTATAGAAATTTATTCTATGAGATTAAAATATTTTTTTATTGCATTTGTCATTAGCCTTCCCTTTTGGTGGGGAGTAAATCTTCTCCAGGAAAATCTGGAAAAATTTTTTTATGCCCAGATTGGCAAGCCATTTGAGGAAATGGTTATTATCCAGATTCCAGAAAGAGTTCCGAAACCCTTACTAGAATTAGATGCTAAATCGGCAATTTCTCTTAGAATTGATGCCAGAGGTAAAGAAAGAATTCTCTTTCAAAAAAATCCGGAAGAAATTCTACCCATTGCTTCCTTAACCAAATTAATGACAGCAGTAATTGTTTTAGACTACAACCCACCCGCCACCCGAAGTGCCTTTCCAGAGGGTGACGAGGGGGCCCCTGAAAATTACGATTTAGAAAATACTTGGATTACTATCTCGCCAGAAGCGGCCAATCAAAAAAATGTTCCTGTTTACGGTAATTTAAAAGCTGGGGAAAGATTTAATCTAAAACAACTTTTGGATTTAATGCTCATTTACTCCAGTAATGACGCTGCTTTTGCATTGGCAGAATTTATTGAAACTGAAAATTTTGCCCCAGTAGGAGAGCACAGCTCACTAGGGGGCTTCGTTGAAAAAATGAATGAAAAAGCCGAGGAATTAGGATTAGAAAATACTAATTTTATTAATCCCACTGGTCTTGATCCGGAAAATTTTCATTTTTCTTCTGAGAGTTCGGTTTATTTCAATTATTCAACAGCCAAAGATTTGATAAAATTGGCTCAATATATCCTCAAAAATCATCCCTTAATTTTTGAAATTTCTTTGAAAAAAGGTTCTTATTTAGTTGAAAATGGAATTTCAGATTTAATTTTACCGGAAAATAAAATGGCTTTGGGAGGAAAAACTGGCTATACTCTTAAAGCTGGTGGTTCCCTGATTTTTCTCTTTCAGGACGAAAAAGAAAATGTTTTTATTAATGTAATTTTGGGTAGTGAATCTGAAGAAGCTCGGATTAAGGAAATGCAGAAACTAATTGATTGGATTTTAATTTAGCTGAAATAAAATGGTTCAAAGGCATTTACTCCAAAAATTATTATTTTTATTTTTGCTGATTGCAGTGGGCCTTTTGGGATTTTTCTTCTGGCAAAAAACTCAAAAAACTACGGAAGTTGAGATCTCCTCTCAACAAGAAAAAGAGGAAATCTTATCCTTTGATCCAGCTAGCTTAGATTGGAAAGAAGTAACTTTCCCTCAGCCCTGGTCGCCGAGAGACTCCCATGCTGTGGTCGTCTATCAAGATAAAATCTGGCTAATGGGTGGATTAAATGGTAATGGTTTCGTTGAAAAACCTGGAGTTGTGAGATACGGAAAGGCTCCCCATTTTAGCGATGTTTGGGTATCGGAAGATGGGATAAATTGGAATTTAGTTACCGAGAAAGCGCCTTGGGGAAAAAGAAGGTCAGGTCAGGCAGTTGTTTTTCATGATAAAATATGGTTGATTCCTGGTTGGGGTCCTTGGATTGGTTTAAAAAGCGAGGTTTGGTATTCTGAAGATGGCAAAAACTGGACCAAAGCTACTTCAAATGCAGGCTGGCCGGCAAGAGAAGGACATCAGCTAGTTGTTTTTCAAGATAAACTCTGGTTAATTGGGGGTGTTAATTACGACAAAAGAGAGACAAAAAATGATGTTTGGTATTCGGAGGACGGTCTAAACTGGCTTGAGGTCGCCTCAACCACTCCTTGGGCACCACGTTGGGATCACGAAGTCATTGCATTTAAAGATAAATTATGGCTCATTGGCGGGATGGATTTAAAAGGAAATGTTTACGGCGATATTTGGGTTTCAGAAAATGGAAAAGATTGGGAATTAGTTACTGACAATCCTCCTTGGCAGGCCAGACAAGGTCATGAGCTGGTCGTTTTTCAAAATAGAATTTGGATTATTGGAAGATTTAATGAAGAAAGTCAAGGAAAGGGAATAAATGATGTTTGGTTTTCCGAGGATGGAATAAATTGGCAAAAGACCAAAAAAGACCCGGCCTGGCGAGGCAGAGAAGATCATGCGGCAGTGGTTTTTCAGGATAAAATTTGGGTTTTGGGTGGCATGACTATTGACTGGGAATGGAAAAACGACATTTGGTATTCAAAATAAATTTATGAAGTTTTGGTCTAAAATCATTTTTATCTCACTTTTTATTGTCTCTTTAGTTCTTTCTGCAATTAACTTTTTCCTCTGGCAAAAAATAAAAAGCTTTGAGCCAATTGTCTATTATAATGTGCCTGCTAAAAAATCTTTTATCTATTCCCAAAAAGAATCAATCTTTGGCATAGAAAATTATCTTAGAGAAACTATTGAAAAAGAAATGGTAAAATTAAAAAAGGAAAAGGAAGATTTCGTTTATATAGACCTTAAAGAAATGAAGCTCACCCTTTACAAAGAAGGAGAAATGGTTAAATCCTTTCCGGTAAAAGGTAAAGGGGCAGATTGGTTTTTGGGAAAGACCCCTCCTGGAGTTTATTATGCAGGTTATAAAAGTAGACTTCAATTTTCTTCGGTAGCTTTGGTCTGGATGCCTTATGCTATTCAGTTTTATGGAAATTATTTTATTCATGGGGTTCCTTATGATCGAAGAGGGAGATTGCTTATCTCAAGTGTCTCTGGTGGCTGTATTAGATTAACCACTCAAGATGTAACCGAAGTATTTAATTTTACAAAAAAAGGAATGCCAATTTTAATCTTCGATGAAGAAGATAGGCCACCTTTGTTAGCTCTTAATCCAACTTCTAAAGAATTATCTCCTCCTGAGACGCAAGCCCAATTTCTTTTAGTGGCTGATTTAGATACGGGGGAAATAATTTTAAATAAAGAGGGCCACTCAGAATTTTATGGTGGTCCTGCCACCAATATAATGTTAGCTTTAAGTGCAGCTGAAAGTATAAATTTAGAAAAAAGAATATTTGTTTCTGGAAAAAGTTATCAAGGATATGATTTATTGCCGCCCTTACTTCTTTACTCTTCAAAAGAAGCTGCCTTATTTTTAAGTCGCTTTAGAACTCCTGAAGATTTTGTCTCTTTAATGAATGAGAAAGCAAAAGCAATTGGGATGGAAAATACCTTTTTCGAAGATCTAACCGGTGAATCTAAGGAAAATAAAACTACCTTATATGATGTGGCCAGAATGATGCGTTATATTAAAGATTACCAAAAGTTTATTTTAGATATTACTAACCAAATCACGGCTTTAGGGGAAAACGAAAAAAAATCAACCCTGGGTGTCTTTAAAATGAAATATCTTAGACCCCCAAAAGAAACTAATGAAAATGAAGATGGTAGAAATATCTTTGTTGGAATTGCTAATTCTCCCGATATTGAAAAGGATCTTAAAAATATTTTAGAATGGCTTGAAAGGAATTTTAGTTTAAGATATCTCTAAAATAAATATGACACTTTTTACTTTTAATATCATTCGGCTTTTAATTATGTCGACTTTGGCAGCGGTAATTGCTTTTTTATTGGCACCGTATGTAATCAAATTTTTAAACAAAATTAAATTTTGGAAAAAAGAAGCCAGGGGAAAAACAATTATCGGAGAGCAGGCCGAGGTTTTTTATTCTTTACACAAACACAGAGAAGTAAGCTGTCCCCGGGGCGGGGGATTAATAATCTGGCTTTCGGTCTTGATTGTTGTTTTTTTATTTTTTGTTCTGTCACAATTTCGCCGACCCTGGTGGCTTGAGAACTTAAATTTTTTATCCCGGGCCCAAACCTGGCTGCCTCTTTTTGCTCTGGTGGTTGCTTCTCTGGTCGGGCTGGTTGATGACGCCTTAACCGTTTACGGTAAAGGTAAATATATTGGCGGCGGAATGGATTTTAAAAGAAGGCTGGCAATTGTTGTTTTAATCGGTTTAATCGGCGGCTGGTGGTTTTACTCTCAATTAGGCCGGGAAACAATTCATCTTCCCATGCTTTTTAATTTTCCGGCCGGAATTGACCTCTCAATTGGAATTTTGATCATTCCTCTTTTTATTCTGGTAATGGTGGCTTCCTGGTCAGGCGGAGTAATTGATGGCTTGGATGGCTTGGCTGGCGGTGTTTTTGCTTCAATTTTTGGCGCCTTTACTATTATTGCTTTTTCTCAGGGAAAACCCGATCTGGCTACTTTTTGCGCCGTAATTTTAGGCACCCTTTTTGCCTTTTTATGGTTTAATATCCCGCCAGCCCGTTTTTATATGGGCGAAACCGGAATTTTGGGATTAACTTCAACAATGGCAGTAGTGGCTTTTTTAACTGATTCGGTCTTAGTTTTACCAATTATTGCCGGGCTTTTAGTAATTGAAGTTGGCTCAATAATTTTGCAGTTGCTATCAAAAAAAATTTTCAAAAGAAAAATCTGGCTTTGTACTCCAATTCATCACCATTTCGAAGCCAAAGGCTGGCCAGCTTATCAAGTGACAATGAGATTTTGGATAATCAGCATTGTTTTTGCCATTTTAGGAGTGGCTATTCGCCTTTTAGGTTAAATTCAAAAAGTCAAAATGCAAAATTACAAATCAAAATTCAAAATTTTAAGAAAGAAATATTCTAAATTTGTTTATCAAAACTACTTTTATAGAATCTCTAAAAGGAATTTAGAGATTTTTTTTGATTTTAGAATTGAACCAGATATAAAATTTCATCCCAAAATTATTATAAAAAATATCCCTCAAAAATTATCGATATCAGATATCAATAAATTTAACAATTTAATCTTTCATTTAGGATTAATGGAAATTCCCAGTTATTGGAAGGCAACCTGCTCGCCGAGAATTGAGATTTGGCCGGGTTTTTTAAATTCCGAACAAACCAAATGGTGGAAAGATTTAATAATCAGAGGCATGGGCCAATTTTTTTACGAAAACAAAATTGATTTTAGAGAACCAAATTTTATTAATATTAAAATAACCCCAACTCTAAAAATCAATAAAGCGAAAACGATTTCCGTTCTGTCAAAAAACAAAATTTTGGTGCCGATTGGAGGAGGAAAGGATTCTATTGTTACTCTGGAAAAATTAAAAAAGCGAAAAGAAAAGATTGGCTGCTTTTTAGTAAATCCTACTAAGGCAATGAAAAAGATAGTTAGGGTGGCGGGGATAAAAGATTCAGTTATTGTTAAGCGAGAAATTGATCCTGCCTTATTAGAATTGAACAAAAAGGGCTATCTTAACGGCCACACACCAATTACTGCCGTTTTCTCTTTTTTAAGTATTTTGGCGGCGGTTCTGTTTAATTATAAAAATATTGCCTTTTCCAATGAAAAAAGCGCTGATGAAGGAAATGTACGATATTTAGGCAAAATAATTAACCACCAATGGTCAAAAAGTTCGGAATTTGAAAGAAAATTTAAAAATTATTGTCAAAAATATTTAGCAAAAAATATAAATTATTTTAGTTTATTAAGGCCTTATACTGAACTGGAAATCTCAAAAATGTTCTTGAAATACCCCCAATACTTCTCGGTTTTTTCAAGTTGTAATGTCGGCCAAAAAACCGGAAAAAGATGGTGTGGTAATTGTCCAAAATGTCTTTTTGTTTACGCCACTTTATATCCTTTTTTGGAAAGAAAACAACTTTTGAAAATTTTTGGTACTGATATTTTTGAAAACCGAAAATTATTACCCACAATGAAGGGATTATTAGGCCAGGGGAGACCGAAACCCTTTGAATGCGTGGGCACAAAAAGAGAAAGTCGAATAGCTTTTTCTTTAAGCTTGAAAAAGGCCCAACAGGAAAGAAAAATACCCTTCCTCTTGACTGCAACTTTTGGATAGTTTAGGATAAAAAAATAGGGCTGAACATAATTGACAGTTGATTAGTTGTAATTTTGCTTCATTTAGACCTTTATTTTTCTCCAATTTAGCATCAATAAAATTCATTTTGGCAATTTTTTTTCTGTATTTCTTAAGGAAGTTTTTGAAACTTCACCAATGGAATTAGATTTCTAAATATAAAATACTGATTTCACGGTGTCTGATAAATTTTTTTCGGAAATTTGGCTGCAAGCGTGCGCAAACAAAATCAAATTTTTCGTTCAAAATAGGTTCAAGTATTATCAATTTTTGCCCAACATATTGAATTAGCCGCCTTGCTTCGCTTGGCGGTCACACAAAACTTGACATATCCGAAGTGATAGACTATTCTTAAATTAGCTCGGATGTTTTTCGCCGCCTGCGGCCAGGATATGGTCAAAAATTCCGAACCAAAATCTCGAACTTAAAAACTGCCAAAAAACCTGATAAAAATATCAACCCGAACTGCATTTTAATTTTGGGAAAAGAAAATTTTTAACATTTTTAATTTTCAATAAATGATTCATTTTAAAAATAAAAGTTTTACACTAATCGAACTTTTGGTTGTTATTGCTATCATTGGTCTTTTAGCCAGCGTTGTTTTAGTAAGTTTGAATAGCGCAAGAGCAAAGGCGAGAGATGCGAGGAGGTTGAGTGATTTAAGACAAATTGAAATTGCTTTACATATGTTGGCAGATTCACAAGGCGGAGTCTTTTATTCTACTGGGGGAGGAGCTAAATGTTTAGGGATAGAGAATGCAACAACGACTTGCTGGCAAGGAGGTGTATCTGTTGATAGCAATCTAAATTCTGCGTTAGCGCCTTATTTATCAAAAATTCCATTAGATCCTTTATATGGAAGTCGGAAGAAAGGTAATGCTTATCTGTATAGTGACGAAAAGAGTAAAGTAGCATGGCATTGCAATGACACTTACTATCCTACGGGTCCATTTTTATTCTGGTTGCCAGATGGTAAAACACAAGTTTACAATGATGCTGATTGTAAGGGTAAGGGATTTTATGCTTGTTGCGGCGCAGTCCCTTGTACAGAGGGTTATTTTTGCGCTTACAAAATACAATAAAATAGACAATAAGGTAATATGATAAAAAGGAGTATCAGGGAAATAACGGAAAGCTTTCTCTGCCCATTGGTCAGCCATTACCTTTCCACAACTATTACAGAACCTTGATTTACAAGAATGAGGCACTACTTGTACCTGATCAGGATGGTCTTCACAAACATATTTATGATAACCTAGTTTTTGAGGATCATGACAATTAAGAATTTTCTCAACATTTTCTATTACATAATCAGGAATACCTTTCTGATATTTCCTCAAAAATCCAGGCCAATGGTCTTTGAAGATTTGCTTGATGGTGTATTTTCCTGTTATGATTTCCATAATATGGCTACCATTAGTTTCAAATGTAAAAAGTGTCAAAAGTACTTTATCTCTGATGTTGGCAAAATAACATTTCTTCTTCTTAATAAGACAGGTGAGCATCCTGTTTTTTAAAAAAATATTCTTTTGTCCCAATCTCCTTTCAGCGGCGGAAAATATTGGCTCGTGGGTAAAAAATTTTAAGGAGAGAATGAATACTTCTAATCTTTAATTATTTGTAATTGAAAACCCCTTCCTAATTAATTCTAGGTAAGGTTTTTGTTTTCTTTATTAAATATTGTATTCTAGTTTTAAGAAATCTATACAATATGGAGAGATTTCTACCGGGATTAATGGTTAAAAAGAGATGGAAATGGCAAAAATTGTGGAAGAAATTAGTGTAATAAAATAAGTTAAAACTCGTCATTAATATAAATTATGGAAAATTTAATTACTAAAGTTTATCTCTTCATTATCAAAATTATCAAGGATACCGATCAAGGGACCGGCTGAGTTTTTAATTAAAGATTTTTGAAGATTCAGCCGATCCCAAAAGGATCGGTTTTTTTGTTTTTTAGTAATAGGGAAGAAAAGGAGGTGAGACTTTAGTCCTTTAAAAAAGTGAAAAAAAACAGGGAAAATTTTAAGGAGAAATTTTAATGAATAAGAGTTAAGGGAGGTAAAATGCTAACACGGAGTTGTATTTGTGGAAAGACAATAGAAATTCCCAAGGAGGTAATGGATAACGGCCCCAAAGAGATAAAATGTTCTCGATGTGGGGCTATTGCTAAACTGAAAGTGAGAAGACGGAATCATCGTGTGAGAGGTTTAAAAGGAGGTTTTTTGCCAAAGAATTTGTACATTAACCTCAGATGACCTCTCTGATTGATTATTAGGCTATCTCTAATTGAGTAATTGAGATAGCCTTTTTTCTTAATTAACCTACATAAATTGATTATTTTAAAATTTTGTGATAAATTAAACATAGTTTGGCCCCATCGTCTAGTGGCTTAGGACGCATGGTTCTCAGCCATGTAACAGGGGTTCGACTCCCCTTGGGGCCGCAAAGAGAAAAGACCAGCCTGCTGCGTAGTCAACCGAAGGTTGTACTTTAGGCTTCAAATCTGGTTAGGGCCGCAAAAATAATACCGCAGAGGCTTTTAATTAGCCCCTTTTTTGTTTAAAAGCCTGTTAGAAATTCCGGGGTTAGAGTTTTTGAATGAGTACGTTTAAAAACTTGACAAAATAGTAATTATTTGTTAAATTATAAATGTTCTCTTTCACAGCACAATAAATGAAATGAAAAATCGAAAGGAGGTTACGAAAAATGGCAAAGGAAAGCAGAGCTTTAAGAATCTTGGTTATTGCTCCTCATCCAGATGATGACCTTATTGGGTGCGGAGGCAGTATGGCTATGCATCTGGAAAAAGGGAATGAAGTATTTGTTATCTATGTGACAAATGGAGATGCAGCATGTCAACAATTTCCACCAGATGAGTTTACCAAAATAAGAAAAGAAGAAACATTGAATGCCGGCCGTTGTCTTGGCTTAAAAGTAGAAAACCTTTTCTTCTTAGATGAACAACCGTGGCGAATAAACGAAGAAAAAACCCGATTTGAACTTCTAGATTTAATAAGGCAAATTCG
Organism: Patescibacteria group bacterium; assembly: GCA_030016465.1. Taxonomy (GTDB): domain Bacteria; phylum Patescibacteriota; class Minisyncoccia; order Minisyncoccales; family DG-74-1; genus Yes71-31. The sequence continues at coordinate 24,979 of JASEJL010000006.1, forward strand.
CCCTGATGTATGCTACATTCCTCATTCCAGTGATGCCCATTTAGATCACCGAGCTACACACAGAGCGGCTTTGGAAGCAATCAATATGGCGCCCAGTAAATGGTTTAGACAATATGGTAGTACTGTTGAGGAACCTTTTTCTATCTCAATTATTTTAGCTTATGAAGTGTGGGCGGCCTTAATGACTCCCAATTATTTTGAAGATATTACTTTATTTTTGGAGAAGAAAATGCAGGCATTAAGGGAACATAAGACCCAGGCGACAGCTAAATACGAACAGGCTTATCGGGGAATGAACGCATTTCGGGGAGCAATGCATGAAGAAGGTAGAGAAGGTGTTTTCTCTGAAGCGTTCCAGATTATAAAAATAGTCGAAATTTTTCATTAGAAGTTACAGGAGGAATGTCCTTGAGCGGCAGAATATAATATAATGAGCGGCATAATATAATTGCCGCTCTTTTTATTTTTAAATAAACTTGAAA